>JANYJT010000030.1 GCA_025358395.1 Bacteroidia bacterium | reverse complement strand
GTCCCTGCAACGCTTACAACATCTGAAATTACAGCCATCACAACAACTTCGGCCACTTCGGGAGGTTCGATCACTTCAACGGGTGGAGCAACTATTACTGCAAGAGGTGTTTGCTGGAGTACTTCCGATAATCCTACCATTAATGACAACAAGACCGTTGAAGGGGCAGGTAGCGGAAGCTTTACAAGTACTTTAAAGGGGCTGACAGCAGCGACGACCTATTATGTCAGGGCTTATGCCACAAACAGTGCCGGCACTGCCTATGGCAATGTTGTTTCTTTTATTTCGTCCTCAAATTACCCAACCCTGACAACTTCTGCAATCACTTCGATCACTGTTTCTTCTGCCACAGGTGGAGGTAATATCACGAGTGATGGTGGATCGCCGGTTACTGCCAGAGGCATTTGCTGGAGTGTTTCGGCCAATCCAACAGTTACCAACAGCAAGACATCCGATGGTTCAGGAACAGGAACTTTTAGCAGCAGTATCACCGGACTGGCTGCCGGACTAACCTACCATGTAAGAGCTTATGCATCAAATAGCGCTGGTACTTCTTATGGCAATGAAGTGACATTTGTTGCCAGTAACCTGAAAATTGCGCCAACTTCCGTTGCGACCATATCCACAACTTCTGCCACCATCGGTGGAAATATTACGGATGATGGCGGATCTGCGGTCACCGCCAGAGGAGTGTGCTGGAGTACTTCGCCCAACCCAACCATCGCTGACAATAAAACCAATGATGGAGCAGGTTTAGGGAGTTTCTCAAGTGTTCTTTCAGGTCTGGCCCCAGGTACTACCTACTATATCAGACCATATGCCATCAACAGCATTGGCACGGCATACGGACCGGAACAAACTTTTACAACTTCGGCAATTACTGCTTCTATAACGAGTAGTTCAATTTCTTCTATCACCTCAAATTCAGCTGTATCCGGTGGAAATATTACCTCTACAGGTGGAGCTACGATCACCGCCAGAGGTGTTTGCTGGAGTACAACATCCAGTCCGACAATTTCAAACAATAAATCTTCCGATGGAACAGGTGCAGGTAGTTACGTAAGCTCCATCACCGGACTGACAGTGGCAACAGTATATTATGTGAGGGCTTATGCCACCAATAGTGCCGGGACCTCCTACGGCAACGAAATTTCATTTACAACATCAGCGGTAGCGCCTACCTTAACAACCTCTTCAATTGCCTCCATTACAACGACTGCGGCTTCCGGTGGTGGAAATATTTCTGCAGATGGAGGGTCTTCTGTCTTGTCCAGAGGAGTTTGCTGGAGTACTTCTCATGATCCTACAACAGCAGGCAGCAAGACAACGGATGGCACCGGAACAGGCGTATTTAACAGTTCATTGACTGGATTAACCCCGGGTACAACCTATTATGTAAGAGCGTATGCGACCAATGGTGCCGGAACCGGATATGGGAATGAACTATCTTTCACTACAACAAATGTCTATGCTGTAATTTCAACTTCTGCAGTAACAGCAATAACATCCACATCTGCTACCAGTGGTGGCAATGTTACGAGCGACAATGGCTCGGCTGTAACCGCAAGGGGTGTCTGCTGGAGCACCTCAGCGAATCCAACTATTGCTAACAGTAAAACGACAGATGGTGCAGGTACAGGAAGCTTTACGAGCTCACTCACCGGACTATCTACCGGAACGACCTATTATGTAAGGGCCTATGCAACAAATGGTGCCGGTACATCTTATGGTAGTCAGGAGGTTTTCTCTACTCCTGAAGTTTTAGCCAATGTGATCACAAACCAAATTTCTTCCATCACGGCTACATCAGCCGCAGCTGGTGGCTCTATCACTGCTGCCGGGGCCAATGTTTCTGCCAGGGGTGTTTGCTGGAGTACCTCGCCAAATCCTATGGTTTCTGACAGTTTTACAACGGATGGCTCTGGCCCGGGAAGCTTTGCCAGCTTGCTGACCGGATTATCTGCGGGCACAACTTATTATGTGAGGGCGTATGCCACCAATAGTGCCGGGACGGCTTATGGGAATCAAGTGACATTTACAGCATCTGCATTGTTGCCGGTATTAACAACTGCAGCAATCACTTCAATTGCAACTTCGACTGCTTCCAGTGGTGGAAATATCACATCATCTGTAGGATCGGGTGTGACTGCCAGAGGCGTTTGCTGGAGTACAAATACCAATCCGACAATATACAACAACAGAACTTCAGACGGCTCAGGTTTAGGTGCTTTTACCAGTTCAATGACAGGTCTTGTGGTCGGCACAACTTATTATGTTCGGGCTTATGCCACCAATAGTGCGGGCACAGCCTATGGGAATGAGGTTAGTTTCTCTATTCCGGCTGTTCTTCCAACTATTACAACAAATGCCATATCCGGCATAAACTCTATCTCTGCTGTCAGTGGTGGAAATGTAACTTCTTCAGGAGGCGCTTCAGTAACTGCCAGAGGTGTATGTTGGAGTACTTCAGTCAATCCTACTACTGCTAATTCCAAAACATCGGATGGATCCGGAAACGGTGCATTTAACAGTGCCATCACAGGACTCTCCCCAGGAACGACTTATTATGTACGGGCCTACGCAATCAACAGCATTGGAACAGTTTATGGCAATTCTATAGCTTTCTCAACTTCGGCGGTTGCCGCCAGCATAACAACAACTGATGTCAGCTTAATTACTCCAAATACTGCTTCCAGTGGTGGCAATATTATCAGTGACGGAGGAACTCCTGTCACGGCCAGAGGTGTGTGCTGGAGTGCGGCGCCCAATCCAAACATTGGGAACAGTAAAACCCTGGATGGTTCAGGGACGGGAAGCTTTACCAGTTCCATAACCGGACTGAACCCGGGAACTACCTATTATCTTAGGGCTTATGCCACAAACAGTGTTGGAACAGTTTATGGGAATGATGTGATTTTCACTTCTGCCACTATCGCTCCCACTTTAACTACAGCCAATGTTTCGGCAATTATGGCCTCTACAGCCAACAGCGGAGGTAACATTACTTCTGCAGGAGGTTCGACCGTGACAGCCAGGGGCGTCTGCTGGAGCACTTCTCCGAATCCGACCATTGCAGACAGTAAAACAACCAATGGCTCAGGTTCGGGAACTTTTGTCAGCAGTATCACCGGACTGGCAGTTGAAACAACGTACTTCCTCAGGGCTTATGCCACCAACACTGCCGGTACAGCCTACGGGAATCAGGTTACTTTTACGACATCGCCCAAGCCAGTAGTCAGTGCAGGAAATGATCTGGGGAATATTCCGGGAGTCATCGTGGTTCCGACCAACAATGGTTGTCAGAGCTGGCTGAGGGCTTCCCTGGCCGGGAGCGGAGCCCCAAATGGTTATTCAATGAGCTGGTCTGTAATCTCCGGACAAAATGGTTGTTTTTCCAATGCAAATATTAGAAACCCTGACTTTTTCGGCAGACAAGGTGAGTCTTACTTATTACGCTACACCCTGACCGAAAATACCACCGGGGCAAAATACTTCAGTGACATAACGGTATCTTTTGCCAAATTTAAATCGGTACAGATCACCAGAACAGGAGGAACAGATGCGGGAACTTCTTACACCTACACCAAAGCGGATGGTGCTCCCTCAGGACTGACACCTATCGCAATAGGCGTGACAGTTACGGTTTGTGCTTATCAGGGGATTGTAACCAACAGTGGTAAACCCTTCGATGCTGCATCAGGTGTTACACTGACTGTTTTGGGTGATTGCACCAATTAGAAGAGACTAATTTTATTGCATTTTAATACACTTTTGTGATCTATATTATTTTTGAAAATCCCCCTAAAAATTGAACTTTTTTTTAGGGGGATTGTTACTTTATATGTTCAGGTCAAAATATATGAACTATTAGTTAAATAGTTTAGAATTTGCCAAAAATTTTGTTATATTTGATGTTGCTATCGCCAAGAGATGTAATTTTCAATGGGATCTGAACAAAAAACCGACATATTTATTTGTACTAATTTTAATAAGGAGGTTCGTTATGGTAAAAGATGTAGTTGTTGAAAATGTTGATCAGTCAAACCAAGTTTTAGCTACCGATTTGGTAAAGAAGTACATGTGGTGGTCAATGGGAGCAGGCCTAATCCCGGTTCCATTCGTTGATCTTGCTGCTGTTTCAGGTGTTCAGCTCAAAATGCTGAAGGACATGTCAGACATGTATGGCATTAAATTCAGCGAGAACAGAGGAAAGGCGATTGTAGGAGCACTTATAGGATCAATTGTTCCCAATTCATTGTCCTTTGGCGGCATGGGCATGTTGTTGAAAATGATACCGGTGGTAGGAACACTGATCGGTGGTTTATCGATGTCTTTGTTTTCCGGTGCCGCAACTTACGCTGTAGGCAAAGTTTTTATTCAGCACTTCGAAGCAGGCGGTACTTTTCTTGATTTTAACCCGGCAACGCTAAAAGATTATTTCTTTGCGAAATTTGAGGAGGGTAAAGAGCTCGCCAAAGAAATGGATGAAAAGAAAAAAGTGAAAGAGGAAAAAGTCGGATAAAAAAATTTGTCTTTTCAAATTTGCTTTCTTCCACTTGAAATGTGACCTGACGCGAAATACCCCGTCCCTAATTGACGGGGTATTTCATACTATAATAATCTGCTTTTTCAATGTAGTATGGAACTCCATAATGTCGAAATTTTTTTTCATCCTATTGGGTGTGGTGATGCAACATGTTCGTTTCGTGATTGGTAAGATGGTGTGTCATGCCGATGCACCAACGAACTATTTTGAACAACCCTAACCGATATGAAAATAGCACTTTTACTTCCCGGACAAGGTTCACAATTTACGGGAATGGCCAAATCATTACTTGGTGATTTTCCATATCTAAGAAGATATTTTGACGAAGCAAATGAATTGCTTGGATTCAATATTTTGAATTTGTGCCTAAACGGTCCGGAAGTTGAGTTAACTCTCACTGCAAATGCGCAGCCTGCAATCTTACTTAACAGTTTTTGTGCTTTTCAGATTTTGCGTCAGGAATATGATTTTATGCCTGTACTAATGGCAGGACACAGCCTGGGCGAAATTTCAGCATTGTGTTGCAGTGGTGCAATAGCGTTTGGGGATGCCATCAGAATTGTTCGAAAAAGAGGCCAGCTTATGCAGGAAGCCTCCGAAGTTGGAAATGGCGCGATGATTGCCATCAATGGAATGTCTGTTCAGGAAGTTGAAGATATCATTGCGGTTACCAGCTTGCAGAAATCTGCCGTAATCTCGAATATCAATTCAGAAAGACAGGTTGTAATCTCCGGCGAGAGAGAAGCTGTGAATAGGGTTGGTTCAGAAGCGAAAAGCCTTGGTGCAGTGATTATTCCGCTTAAAGTCAGCGCTCCGTTTCACAGCCCGATGATGAGACCTGCTGCCATTGCCTTCGAAAAAGAACTGCAAAATTACCATTATGCGAAACTGAATTTTCCGGTGATTTCGAATGTTACCAGTAAACCTTATGGGAGAGAGAATGAAATTATCCCTTTGCTTGTCGATCAGATTACCGCACCCGTGAACTGGCTGAAGATATCATCCTATATAGACAGAACCGGTGTACAGGCAACCCTCGAACTTCCACCGGGGAAAACGCTGACCAAACTTTCGGCAACAAAAATGGATAAATTATCTCATTTTGCTTTTGATCAAATCGAAGAGTTATTTGTTAACATAAAATAAACTCATCCGCTTACTGATCATGACGATAAATATGTCTTCAGGTACGGCATTTAATTATAGTAAACATAACCTTTGTTTTGAAGTTAGCTTATGAATATGACTTGTGAGGACAAAATATATCCGCTGACTTTACCACAGCAATCATTTTACTATGACTATCTTCTCTACAGGAATGAAAGCAAATACAACATGGGTGGCTCTCTGCTGCTCAACGGTGACCTGGATCTTGATCTTTTTGAAAAATCAATCAATTATGTCACCACAAAATTTGACGCACAACGCCTAAGATTTGTCACAAAGGATGGTCAATTGTACCAAAAATTTGTCCAGGAAACCCAAGGCAATTTTGAATATATTGATTTCAGGGCCTGCGAAGATCCATTGCAAGCAGCGTTGCAATTTCTTGAAAATGAAAATCATAAACCATTCCCATTTGAAAATAAAAATCTTTTCATGGATAAGGTTTTACAAACCGATGAAAAGCAATATATCTGGTTCCCAAGATTCCATCATTTTTCCAACGATGCAAACGGTAGGTCAGTTATCAATCAGGCAATATCAGAAACATACAATAGTCTGTTTGCAAATGGTACTTTTCCTGAAATAAACTCATTTTCGTACCTTGATTTTTTAAAGGATGATTTGTTGTACAGAGAGTCGGCTGACTTTAAAAACTCCTCACTGTTTTGGCAAAAAAAGCTGACGCCATTACCTGAACCGCTCGATTTTACAGCTAAGAAACATAGCATTAAGAATTTTTCGCTGCACAATGAAAGAGTTACGCTAAACGTTCATAGAATCTGCTATGCTTCAATCATGAAAATTGCTGATGAAACCGGGGTATCAACCTTTCAGGCTTTATTGGGAATTTTATACACAACGCTTTATAAACTATACAGGAAGAATGATATCATTATTGGGATGCCGGTTCTGAACAGGAGCAACCACAAGTTCAGAAATACTCCCGGACTTTTCATGAACATGATACCCCTCAGGCTGAATCTGGCAGCAGAATGGACTTTAGCAGATATCCTTAATGCGATAAAGACTGAGGTAAAGGAAAGTTACCGGCACCAAAGACTGCCACTCAGTGAAACGTTTAAATATTTCCGCACTCATCCGGATTTTAAAAATGAACTGTTCGATGTAACAATCATCTACAGGAAAATGAACTTTTCTCATAAGTTCGGAAATGCGGAAAAATTCATCCCAATAACATTGGATACTCAATTGAGAAACGAAAGTCTCAGTATTGAAATTGATGAGTATGATGAGGATGAAAACGTAAATATCTACTTTAATTACAATCCGCAGGTATTATCCGAACAGGAAGCTATCCAGTTTGCCAGATGCTTTGAGGCTGTCCTTTTTGAATTGATCTATTTTCCTGAAAAGCGTATAGCCGAAGTAAAGTATTTAAGTGTGTTCGAGCAACACAAGATTTTAAAAACTTTCAATCTTAACGGAGAAGTTAAGCGATCAGACAAAACGATCATTTCAAAATTTGATGAATGTGCCGGAGCGTTTTCGAATAATGCTGCTATCATTAAAAATGAGGAATCACTTACCTATTTTGAGCTAAATATAAGAGCAAACCGGATTGCCAATTATCTCATTGAGCAGCAAAATATATGTAAAGGAGACATTGTTTGTATGGCGGCAGAACGTTCTCCTGCTGCCTTGTCTGCTATGCTTGGAATTATGAAAGCAGGAGCTGTATATCTGCCTGTTGAAAGCCAAAATCCAAACGACAGGATAGAATTTATTCTGAAAAACAGTTGCGCAAAGTTGCTTATTTCAGATAATCAAAAGCATTACGGCCTTTGTGAGAAGGTGATTTTCCTGAATGATATTAGTTGTTCAAATGATTCGGTGCCTTCCGTTGATATTCTTAGGGAAGATTTAGCGTACATCATTTATACTTCCGGATCAACAGGTGCGCCCAAAGGCGTCATGATCGAGCATGGTAGTTTTATGAACATGTTTGTAAATATGATCGGGGTATTTGGTGTAACTGAAACGGATAAAGTTCTGCAATTTGCCTCTTCCGGTTTTGATGCGGCTGTCTTTGAGATTTTTCAGGCGCTGCTTACCGGTGCCGCCCTGGTAATTTTTGATAAGGAAATCATTCAGAATCCGATGTTGTTTATAAGAGAGATGAATGAACAAAAAATCACGGTTGCCACCATTCCGCCTCCATACCTGAATGCACTCGACAAGCCCGAATTTCCTCATCTGATTTCCCTCATTACCGCAGGTGAACAGGCAAATGTTTCTGATGTGAATCATTATAAAAAATCGGTTCGGTTTATCAATGCTTATGGCCCGACGGAGGTATCTGTTTGTGCTTCTTATTTCATCGCTGAGAAGGATAAGGATTATCAGGAAAAAGTGCCCATCGGAAAAACTGTTTCCGGCTCTTCCATCTATATCCTCAACGCGAGTCTTGAGGCTCTGCCTGTTGGTTTCCCGGGAGAACTGTGTATATCTGGTCCGAGCCTGGCACGTGGATATTTAAACAACACGGAACTCACCAATCAGAAGTTTGTACCCGATCCTTTTGAAGAAAACCAAAGAATGTACCGTACCGGAGACAGGGCAAGATTTCTACCTGATGGCAATATTGAATTCATTGGCAGAATTGATGACCAGGTTAAAATTAAAGGAAACCGGATTGAACTGGGTGAAATAGAAAAGCGGTTGAAGTATTTTTATCAGGTCAGGGATGCAGTGGTTCTCGACGTTGAGTCGAATGGAGACAAGAGTATCGCGGCATTTATTGTCAGTGATGAAGTGGTCGTTTTGCCGGTTTTAAGAAAATTCTTGCAGGACTTTCTCCCTGAATATATGATTCCGCAACATTTCCATTTTGTTGAGAATATTCCGCTGACTTTTAATGGAAAGACCGACAAGAACAAATTGCGAAAATTTGTTACTTCATCGCCGGTTGTCAGGAATAATCGTATTTCAAAACCTACAGAACTTGAACTCAAAATCATCCCAATTTTTGAACAGGTATTGAATTACTCACCTGTAGAGGTCAATGACAACTTCTTCGAATTGGGTGGGGAGAGTCTTAAAATTGCGCGTCTGATCACCTATATTAAAAAGGAATTGCATCAGGAAGTATCGTTTCGGACCATCTTTGATCATCCAACAGTACGGGGTGTTGCAGAAGAACTGGAGAAGTTGGATGTCATAAGTTATCAAGAGATATCACCATGTGGGGAAAGAGATATTTATCCGCTTTCGCATGCTCAAAAGCGGTTGTGGATTCTTGCACAGGACAAGATTAATGCGGCTGCATACAATATGCCGGTTCCTCTTTTATTGGAAGGAAAGGTAAATCTTGAGCACCTGAATAAATCCATTTGTACGATCGTAAACAGGCATGAAATTCTACGGACTGTCTATTTTGAAGTAGATGGATCTCCGTTCCAAAAAGTACTTTCAGTCGTAAATAACCTTATCGTAGAACATGATCTGTCAAGAGAAAAGAATGCGTTAGAAAAGGCGGAACTCATCATTAACCGGGCTGTGATGGCTCCTTTTGATCTATCCTGTGAGATTCCTGTCCGTGTGCATATTGCTAAAGTGGATGAGGCGAAATATATTTTTCTGCTCCTGATCCACCATATTGCCGGGGATGGAATTTCTATCGGAATCTTGATGCATGAATTGTCAGATTTGTATAATGCTCTGGCAAAAGGGGATGAGAAGTATTCGTTGTTTCCTCTCAAGATTCAATACAAAGATTATGCTGTTTTTGAACAGACTCTTTTGGATAGCCCACAATACCTAAGGGAAAGGGAATATTGGCGGAAAATATTGTCCGGCAGTATTCCTGTACTGGATCTGCCATCGGACAGAGTGCGTCCACCTATCAAAACTTACCAGGGAAAATACATCTTCAGCGAGATTGATGCCTCGCTTTCCAAAAAGCTGGTGGCTTTCGGGAAAGTCAATAATGTAAGTCCATTCATGGTATTGCTGACTGCAGTAAATATCTTACTTCATAAATATACATCAGATGAAGAGATCATCGTAGGTTCACCGGTTGCCGGCAGAAGTCATCAGGAACTCGAGAATCAGATAGGCGTTTACCTCAATACTGTCGCTCTGCGCAATTGCGTTGACGTTGAAAAATCTTTTAGGGAATTTATGCTAAGCGTGAAGAATCAGTCGACAGAAGCATTCTCAAACAGCAATTATCCTTTTGACAGTCTCATCACATTTTTAAATCTTGAAAGGGACACTTCACGCGCACCTTTGTTTGACGTGCTGGTTCAGCTTCAAAATACAGACACAACAGAATTAAATCTGAATGGCGTAAAGTCATCCTCCTTCAAAGTGGATTTTACCGCCGGCAAGTTTGATCTGACATTTACTTTTACGGAAAGCCCAGAGAAAATCGATTTCACTATCGGTTACAACACCAATCTGTTCGACTCTATGCGAATAGAAAGAATGGCCAGGCACTTGAAAAATATTATCGCAAAAGCCGTGTGCTATCCTGATGTAAGTATCAAAGAGATAGAAATTGTGGATCAGACTGAGTCGGCTCATCTTTTTGACATGTCTGAAGGCGCAATCGTCCATCGCGAAAAGAAAACGGTTCTTGCTCTTTTCGATGAAAGGGTTCTCGCTTCTCCTGATCATACGGCTCTGGTATTTAATGGACTAAAATTGTCATACAAACAATTGGATCAAAGAGCGAATGAAGTTGCCAATGTTATTCTAAGCCGCATTCAGATTGTTCCTGATGACATCATTGCGATTCTGGCACCACGTTCAGAACTGATGATGACAGGCATTATAGGAATACTCAAAGCAGGAGCAGCTTACCTGCCTATTGGTAATGACTTGCCTCCTGAACGGATAAAATTTATGCTTTCAGACAGTCGGGCTAAAATGTTACTAACGGATAGCAGCATGTTCCTGCAGGCAGACGCGTTACTGAAAGATGCCAATTCTTCCCCGGACAAGGAGATTTCCCTTCTAGATATCAGCAGGATTTCTAATCCTTGTCATAAGAATCCGGCAGTAGAGGTAGAGCATTCCAGTCTGGCTTATGTCCTTTATACTTCAGGATCTACGGGTACTCCGAAAGGGGTAATGATCGAACACCGGAGTCTTTTCAATCTTGTTATGGGCTTGTCGGAAGCGATTTATGGTCGATGTGAAACTCCTCTAAACATAGCCCTGATTTCTCCATTTGTTTTTGATGCATCCGTTAAACAAATTTTTTATGCCCTGTCATTTGGACATTGTCTCGACATTGTACCTGATGAGACAAAAGTCAGTGGAAGGAAGTTATTGGATTATTACAAGGATCATTTCATAACTGTCACAGATGGAACCCCTGTTCATTTGGAAATAATTGCTGAGGAGCTAAATCGCGAAATTCAAACCTATCTGCCCGACAGATTTGTCATTGGAGGTCAGCAGCTCATGCATCAAACAGTCAGATCATTCTATGACAAAATCGCAACGAATCCGCCAATTATTTCCAATGTATACGGTCCGACCGAATGCTGCGATGTCTCCACAAGTTATAGTATTACCAAGGAATCCATCCGTGGAATCAGTTCGGCTCTGAGTTCCATGCCGATCGGTCGGCCGATCGACAATGTGATGGTTTATATACTTGACTCCGGACTTTCTCAAGTACCGATTGGCATAAATGGTGAGATTTTTATCGCCGGAGAAGGTGTTGCAAGAGGGTATTTGAACAATCCGGAATTGACAGAAATGAAATTTTTTGAAGTAAATCTGTCAGGAAACAAAGGAATATACAAATCGGGGGATGTTGGACGTTTTTTGGAAGATGGAAACATTGTTCTTTCCGGGAGGTCGGACGATCAGATAAAGTTACGCGGATTTCGGATCGAGTTGACAGAAATTGAAAATTGTCTGAAAAATTACGATACCATTAATTCAGCAGCTGTCGTGTCGCTTGGAGAGGGAAACACCACTGAGATTGCTGCCTATTTTACGTCCAATGAAAAAATTGAGAGTGAGGATTTGAAGCAGTTCCTATCAGTTCATTTGCCCGATTATATGATCCCGTCCTATTTCATGCAAATGGGAAATTTTCCTGTTACCGCGAATGGCAAGGTGGACAAGAAGTCACTTCCAATCCCGGTCAAAGAAAAAGTTCTGGAAGCAAATGCCGGGACTCCGGCTGATATGCTTGAGCAAAAACTTTGCTATATCTGGAAGGAACTGTTAAACGTTGACCATGTTCATGTGAATGATAATTTCTTCAAACTCGGTGGACATAGTCTAATTGCAATCCGACTTGTCTCCAGGATTCACAAGGAGTTTAATGTCGAAATAAATATTTGGGAAGTGTTTAAGCATGCCACGGTTTCATCGCTGGCAAAATTGCTGATTAGTAAGAATCCTTCACATTTCAAACCCATTGAGAAATTAGAGAAAAGTGCCCATTATCCACTATCTCATTCACAGCGCAGGTTATGGTTTCTTTCCAAACTCGAGGGTCATAATTCTCTTTACAACCTTCCTGCAGCCTTACACTTCAAAGGAAAAATTGATGTTCAGGTACTGGAAAAAGTTTTCAAGGCGATCATTCAAAGGCATGAGTCACTTAGAACATACTTCATAGAAATTGATGGGGAGCCATTTCAAAAAATAGCTGAAACCATTGATTTCGAGATTGAGAGGTCGGAAAATCCAGGCATTTACTGGGATAAAAAAATTCTAAAGGATATTGCAGTTGAATATTTTAAGCACGAATTTGATCTTTCAAAAGTTCCCTTGCTGAAAATCAAACTGGTTTATTTGTCAGAGGATAATTATTTATTCCTTTTCAACATGCACCATATCATCTGTGATGGCTGGTCCATAGAGGTCATGTTAAATGAAGTTCAAATTTATTACGACTCAATAATAAACAATTTAGGAGATCCATTTCCTCCACTCAGAATTCAATACAAAGATTACGCCAGCTGGCAGAATAAGATTCTTAGCGAAGAATCCCTGGGAATGAATAAGGATTATTGGAAGCAAAAATTAAGTAATCCGCGTCCGCAGTTAAACTTGCCCGCCGATTTCAGCAGATCCGACTCCTTCACAATGGATGGAGACCTGCTTCAAAGTACTATTAACGATGCTCATGCCATTGCCTTAAAGGGAATTGGGAGTTGTCTGAATGCCAGTTTATACATGACTCTGCTTTCAGCCGTTTATATATTGTTGCATAAGTATTCGGGAGATGAAGATATAATGGTGGGTGCTCCTGTAGCCGGCCGGCAACATTACGACACCGAAAATCAGGTTGGTTTTTTTATCAATACGCTTGTTCTACGCAACGAAATCAATCCGGAAAATACTTTTCAGGAGATATTGTTAAAAGTCAAGGACAATCTTACCGGAGCGTTTGACAATCAGATATATCCTTTTGACAGGCTGGTTGATGAGCTGGATGTGGAAAGAATTCAGAACAGAAATCCGCTTTTTGATGTAATGGTCGTTTGGATGGTAAAGAATGCCATGGGGATGAAGTTGAATTTTAATGGGATAGAAGCTGAAGGGATTGATTTCCGTATTACAAGAAGTATGTTCGATCTGACATTTCTTTTTGATGAAACGGATGGAAAAATTGATTTTGCCATAGAATACAACACTTCCTTATTTCGGAAGGAACGAATTCAAAGAATGTCGGTTCATTTTGAAAAATTGTTGGAGAGTATCATCTCGCATCCCAATGAAAAAATTAAGAATCTTGAGATAACACCTGCCGAAGAAAAGGAAAAACTACTTTATAAGTTCAATAACAGAAGCTTTCCCCTGAATTTAAAGAGCAACGTAATAGAACTTTTTAATCAACAGGTCAGGGCGTGCGAAAGCAGTATGGCACTGGTTTATGAAGGCAAGGAAATTTCCTATGGAGCGTTAGACCGATTGTCGAACAGAATTGCAAACAGTCTGATAGACCAAGTGTCTCCAACGAAAGATCAGGTAGTAGCGGTCGTTGTGGAGGATCCTATCCTGGCAATAGCATCACTTCTTGGGGTGATGAAAACGGGAGCCGGTTATCTTCCTGTTATGCCGGATACCCCAATCGAAAGAATCGCATATATACTTAAGGACAGTTGCTCAAAAGCAGTTTTGGTCGACAACTCTTTACTCTCTCCAAAGAGGAATGAGAAGGATTTTTTTAGTGGAGAAATATTAATAATGGATGTAAGTGAATTGCGCATTGAGGATGAGTCTTCACCTGTGAATATTATTGAACATAACAACCTGGCCTATGTGATTTATACTTCGGGCACCACCGGAGTACCCAAAGGAGTCATGGTAGAACATGAATCTTTGTCTAACCTGATGTCATCTCTGAATAATAACATTTATGTGTGCAATGATGAAGTTCGGAGAGAGTTGATGATCAGTTCCTTTGCCTTCGATGTTTCCCTCAAACAAATATTCGCCACCCTTTGCCATGGGAATACGCTTCATTTATTAAGCAGTGATAGAAGGCTGGATCCCAGAGAAATTATAAAGTATGTTGTGGAAAATGAGATCAATATCATTGACCTTACACCTTCTCTTTTTGCTGCGATGTTGGAAGAAGGGTTTTCCGAAATTAGTAAGCCTGATTTAAAGGAGGTATTTATTGGATCTGAAGCATTGCCAATTAAATTGGTAAAGAATTTTTACAGTTTTCCCCGGAACAAAGAAATACACTTGACCAATTTTTACGGTCCGACAGAGTGCTGCGTAGAGTCGACCAGTTACAGGTTTGATCCGGATAGGCTGGATGTGAGCCCTGATATTGCACCCATTGGAAAGCCTTTGCTCAATACACAAATTTATATTCTGGATAAATGGATGAATCTATGTGCGACAGGTATTCCGGGCGAAATATGTATCGCGGGGAAAGGGTTGGCGCGTCAATATTTGAACGACCCTGCGAAGACGAATGAGAAATTTGTTCAATTCCCTTTGCTTGAAGGAGTCCGCATCTATAAAACAGGAGATATCGGAAGGACAGACGAGGATGGGAACATCGAATTTCTGGGTAGACTGGATGAACAGGTTAAGATTCGGGGGTACAGGGTTGAATTGCAGGAAATAGAAAAGAAGCTTCGCGAGGTAAAAGAGATCAATGATTGTGCAGTGACGCTTTTTGGAAAGAATGGCAACAGCGAATTGGTGGCTTATTTTACTTCGGATCAGGCCATTGAAGCGATAGCCCTTAAAAATCATCTGACCAGTTTTCTGCCAAAGTACATGGTTCCTGCTTATTTTATACAGCTCGAGAAAATTCCTCTTTCTGTCAATGGAAAAGCGAATAAAAAGTTTTTGCCTGATCCGGTAGGTGTTAAGGAGGAGAAATTTAGGGAAGCAAAAGATGAAATTGAATTTTTAATTCTTCGTATTTGCACTAACATCCTGAAGAAAGAAGGCATCGGTCTGGGTGATAATTTCTTTGAAATAGGAGGTCATAGTTTAAATGCTGTCAGGCTGATATCTCAAATTCAGAAAGAATTGAATGTCGATATTGCCTTGAAGGAAATATTCTATACACCCGTTCTACTTGATATTTCGGAAAAAGTGAAGGCGCAGCTTGAAAGCAGAAAATCTATTGTTACGAAAGAGGAAGAGGTAAAATTAATTGTTCCGGTGTCGGATGATGAGCTGGAACTATTGTCCAATATACAGTTTGAGGATGATGAAGAATAATCTGAAAGAATTAAAGCAAAGGGCTTTGGCCGGAGATCTTACTGCTCTGGAGGAGTTGAGGCAACTCGGAGTCTTGTCGGGCAATAAATCAAAATATTCGATGGCGCCCTCCTCTTTTGCGCAAAGAAGGCTTTGGTTTATTGACAAGATGGATCAATCGCCGGCTTATAATCTGCCCGGGGCAATCCTCCTTGAAGGAAATTTGAATTTTGAAGCGCTGGAAAATGCGTTCAAAGAAATTGTAAGGAGGCATGAAATTCTCCGCACCTGTTTTGTCGAAACGGATGGAATTCCCTATCAGAAAATATTTGACGAGGTTGATTTTAAAGTTGAGAAGGTCGATTTATGTGATGCTGCGGACAAAGATGAAAAAGTGCTTCATTTTTTGGCTGAGGAATCCAAGCGTTGTTTTGATCTTTCCAAAGGACCGCTGCTACTTTGCCGGATACTGAAATTGGATGAATCGAAACATCTGCTTCTGTTCAACATGCACCATATCATCAGTGATGGATGGTCGATCGGTGTATTAATTTCAGAATTAACCACTTTGTACAACTCATTTTGTGCCGGTGAAAGTTCTCCGCTGGAACCCTTGAAAATTCAGTACAAAGACTATGTGTACAGACACCTTCAAATATTGAAAGAAGAGGACTCTGCATCTCATCGGTCGTATTGGATGAATAAATTGGCCGGAGAGATTCAAGTATTGGAATTGCCTTCAGATTTTTCAAGGCCTTTTCACAAAACTTTTAACGGACAGCTATATGAAATTGAGTTTGGGAAAGAACTTCATCTCGACATAAAAAATCATTGCCGGCAGGGGAATGTCAGTCTTTTTATGTTCATCGTGTCGGCAGTGACTATTTTGTTGAATAAGTATACCGGAAAGTCGGATATCCTCGTTGGTTCACCCATTGCCGGAAGGGAACAAAGGGATCTGGAAGACCAGATAGGTTTTTATGTGAATACCATTCCGCTTCGGAATCAGGTTGACAGCACTTTGAGTTACAGTGAATTTTTGAAGATAGTCAGGCACAACTGCATCGAAGCGTACGATCATCAGGTTTATCCATTCGATTTGCTTGTGGAAGATCTAAATCTGGAACGGGATACCAGCAGAAATCCACTCTTCGAAATTGTACTGTCACTTCAGGAGGCGGATTCGGATTCCATCAGATTGAATGGAATCAAGTCGACCGTAATGAAGCCTGAAATCACATTCAGCAAATTCGACCTGCATTTTAATTTTGAAGAATCCTCCGATAGGATGAAGCTAGGCATCATTTACAATCCGGATTTGTACGGTCATGAAAGAATTGAAAGACTCGCCGGGCATTTACTTGTCTTGCTGAAAAATATATTGACGGCACCTGATTTGACAATTGGCAAACTGGAAATTATCTCAGCTACCGAGAAAGAGCAGATTCTGAAAGTGTTCAATGATACGACCTGTTACTATCCAAAAGAGAGTACTATTGCCGGATTGTTTGAAGAGATGGCAGAAGAATTCCCCGACAAGCCTGCTGTTGTTTATCAGGGAAAGCCGCTCTGCTATAGAGATTTGAATGAAAAAGCCAATTCTTTGGCCCATCACTTAGTGCACGATTTTGATTTAAAGCTTGATGAGCCGGTGGTTCTGCTGATGGACAGGTCGCACGAATTGATCATCGCCATTTTGGCCGTATTGAAAGCAGGCGGAGCTTATCTTCCAATTGATATCAAAATGCCGCTGGAGCGGATAAATGTCATTCTCAATGATGTAAATGCCAGGATCGTTTTCTCTGATATTGAAACGAGCCGTAATATTTACGCTGCGCCTTCGGTGATTCGAATAAATGAAAGCCTTTTTTCTCTTCCCGTAGGCTCCGGTAACATCAAATGTGGGAAAACGTCCTCAAACCTGGCCTATATTTTATACACATCCGGCTCGACTGGTAAACCCAAAGGCAGTTTGATTGAAGAGAAATCGGTGATCAGACTGGTCAGAAATACAAATTATACCAGATTTGATGATTCGGTGAGACTTTTTTCGACCTCTTCCATCTCCTTTGATGCAACGACGTGGGATATTTGGGGAGCCTTGCTCAATGGCGGAACCTTGTATTTTGAAAATTCGGAGGATTATCTCGATCCGGAAATGCTGAAAAGCTATCTTTCAACCTATAAAATTAATAGAGTATTTTTTCCTACCGGACTATTCGTCCGCATGGTTGAAGCTGACATTCAACATGGCCTGAAATTGTTTGAAGGATTAGATGAAGTCGGAGTGGGTGGCGATAAATTGCCCGTCACAACGTCAAACAAATTCGTCGAATTGTACCCTGATGTGAGTTTGTTCAACGGATACGGACCCACAGAAAATACAACATTTACAGCTTGTTATTCCGTGAAAGGAGTGTTTCAGGAAACTATCCCTATCGGAAAACCGATCTCCAATACTACGGTTTTTATCGTCGATCCGCAAGGCAATTTATGTCCGTTTGGGATCCCGGGTGAATTGTATATCGGTGGAGATGGATTGTCGCGGGGCTATGTCAACAGACCCGATCTGAACAAAGAGAAATTTGTCATTCTTCCTTCCATCTCTCAGGAAAAGTTATACAGATCTGGAGATATAGGTTTTTGGGACATAGAGGGAAATATCCATTTTGTTGGCCGGATAGATGATCAGCTAAAGATCAGGGGTTACCGGATTGAAACAGGCGAAATCGAAAATGTAACCTCAAGATATGAAGGAATTATCCATTCAAAAATTCTTGTGATTCAGGAGGAAGATCAGAAACAATTGGCGCTGTATTATACGTGTGACAATGAAATCGGAACAGAAGATTTGAAAAGGAAGTTGGGTAAAGAACTTCCCGAATACATGGTCCCAAAATATTTTATAAGACTGGATGAGTTCCCGCTGAACCAGAATGGCAAGGTCGATTACAAGGCATTTCCCAAGCCGGAAATCAATTCTGCACAGATCGAAAGGATTTCTGATTCCATATCTCAGATAGTCAGAAAATTAGAAAAGATTTTCGAAACTATTTTGAATGTCCAAAATATATCTGCATCGGATAATTTTTTCGTACTTGGTGGGCACAGCTTAAAGGCCATCAGGGCGGTTTCAGCGATTCAAAAAGAGTTGTCGGTAAAAGTAAACCTTAAGGAATTTTTCAGCAATCCAACTATTCAGTCCCTGGAGGAGATCATACGAAACAAAAAGCGGGAATCGCTTGGCGTCATTCCTGTCATCCCTGAAGCGTCATATTATCTTTTGTCCCATGCCCAAAAAAGGCTCTGGGTGCTTGACAAGATTGAAAAGTCGAAATCGACCTACAATATTCCGCTGGCAGTAACCATCTATGAAGAGATAGATCCTGATGCACTGCAGCAGGCATTTGATGAGATGGTTCAGAAGCATGAATCGCTCAGGACAATATTTATTGAAGAGAACGGAGATCCATACCAGAAGATCGTCAGTGGGTTGCAAATTCCGGTCAGTTTTCAGGATTTTTCAGGAGAAAGCGATCCGGGAAAGTCGACTTTAGACTATGTGGTTGCTGAGGCGCACCGGCCATTCATCTTATCCGAATATCCTTTGGTTCGATTGGCCGTCGTTAAAACAGCGGCGCGCAAACAGGTGCTTTTCCTCAACATCCATCACATTATCTGCGATGGATGGTCATTGAATATCATGGTCGACGAGTTGTTCGGAGGCTATAAAAGGAGGTTAGAAAAGGCAGAAAGTCCTGTTGTTATGCCTCAGATTCAATACAAGGATTATTCCTACTGGTTGAATGAGCGAATAAATAATCCTGAAAGTAATGCAGACAGAGCCTATTGGCTGGAAAAGCTCAAGGGAGAAATTACGCCATTAGACATTCCGACAGATTTCAGACGCCCTGTGGTTAAAACCTATCAGGGAAATTCCAATTATTATTCTTTTTCAAAAGAGATGAAGAAGAATTTGGATACCTTTAATATTGAGAAGCGAAGCAGTTTGTTCATGACGCTGGTTGCCGCCATAAAAGTCTTGCTGAATAAATATTCGGGTAAGGAGGACATCATCATTGGCACACCGGTGGCAGGGAGGGATCATCCCGACCTTGAAAATCAGATCGGCTATTACGTCAATACACTGGCCCTGAGGGATCACGTTAGTCCTCAAAAAACTTTCGCGGAATTATTGGCAGAAGTTAAGCGGACAGCAACTGACGGATATACGCATCAGATGTATCCGTTTGACAAGCTTGTTGAGGAGATAAAACTGCCCCGGGATACCAGCCGCTCTCCCTTGTTTGATGTGATGGTTGTTTTGCAGAATTTTGACATTTCCTATCGTGAAGTGTTTAAGCGGATCGAGTCATATCAGATTCCAATGAACATGAGCAAGTTCGATCTGACCTTTAATTTCAGTGACACGGGCGAAAATTTAGATCTTCTGATTGAGTACAATACCCAATTGTATAAAAAGGAACGGATCGATCAGATAGCGTCTCATTTGTTTGTATTGTTAGAAACCGTGATGGTTAATCCGGCTCAGGAACTCCTTGCCATTAACGTGATTGGCAAAGAGGAGCAGGAAAACCTATTGAGGAATTACAATGACACATCGGCGGCCTATCCCCACGACAAAACGATCGTTCAGCTGGTGGAGGCAACGGTTGATCAATATCCTTCCAACCCTGCAGTTGTTTACAAGGAGAAGGTATTGACCTATGCTGAGCTGAATCGCCGGACCAATATCCTGGCCCATTTTCTATTAGAAAATTTCACTATTTCCTCAGGTGAAGCCATTGGAGTCCTGGTTCCTCCTTCCGATAATACGATCGTTATTCTTCTGGCAATCTTAAAGGCCGGCGGAGCCTATGTTCCGATTGATTCGGAGTATCCGGATGAAAGGATCAAGCATATTTTGTCGGATAGCAAGACGAATATATTTATCACACAGAATGAACATGCAGGCCGCTTAAACCGGCTAGTTGAAGAAACCGGCGTTGAATGCACCATCCTTGATTTTGATGAGTTGCCAGGAAAATATGGGTTGGATGAGTCAAATCCAGTTGGCATTAATTCAAATCCGGATACGACTGCCTACATCATTTTTACATCCGGCTCGACCGGAAAACCCAAAGGCTGTCCAATCAGTCACCGGAATCTGGTGCGATTGTTTATCAACGAAAAGTGTAATTACGATTTTAACTCTTCCGATGTTTGGATCATGGCGCATTCCTATTGTTTCGATTTGTCGGTGTGGGAAATGTACGGAGCCTTTTTATTCGGAGGGAAAATTATCGTTCCTGACAGGAGTGAAGTCAGGGATATTTCCGCCTTTGTGCGGCTTGTACATGACCATGGTATAACAATCCTGACCCAGACTCCAGGAGCTTTTTACAAGTTCATCGATACGGCTCTCGAAAGCAAATTCAGAAAAACCCTTAGCATTCGTTATGTGATTTTCGGTGGTGAAAAACTGAATCCGGCGAAACTGGCAAATTGGATCAAAGCGTATCCGCCGGGGAAAGTTAAGCTGGTAAATATGTATGGAATCACGGAAACGACGATTCACGTAACCTATCACCTTATCACGGAGGAGGAGATTGTCAATGCCGATGGAAGCAGCAATGTTGGCGTTCCGCTTCCTGAAACGAAAGTCTACATTTTAGACAATCAGCGGATGCTGACACCAATTGGCATCTATGGCGAAATTTATGTGGCCGGCACCGGATTGAGTAAGGGTTATTTGAATCGGCCGGAATTAACCGCGGAGAGATTTATTCCGAATCCTTATGATCCCGCCGAAATACTGTATAAAAGCGGCGACATTGCCCGATGGATTTATGATGGGACGATGGAATACCTCGACCGGTGCGACAACCAGGTTCAGATTCGTGGCTTCCGTGTCGAGATGACAGAAATTGAGTTGCAATTGCGGCAATATCCCGGGATTGTGGATGCCGTTGTGGTGGCCAATGACAAGGAGGGGACAAAAGAACTGGCAGCCTACCTCGTTTCTGACAATGACCTGATGATCAGCAAGCTCAAAAGCTTCCTTTTGGCTACGTTGCCTGATTACATGATCCCCTCTCATTTTATTCAGATTGAAAAGATTCCGCTCACTCCAAATGGTAAGCTGGACAAAAAATCACTTCCCCCAGCCATTCAGAACATTGCATCAGGAGCCATCTTTGCAAAGCCGGTCTCAGAAGTTGAGGTCTCTTTGCTCGAATTGTGGCAAGAGGTATTGTCGACAGAGAGTATCAGTATCCATGATAATTTCTTCGATCTCGGCGGCAATTCAATCCTGCTCGTTAAACTTTACGGCAAAATAAATGCTTTGTATCCGGATGTGCTCGAGTTAACAGATCTGTTTTCCAAGAGCAAAATTTCGGAACAAGCCGGGTTTATTTCCCAAAAGATGGAGGTATCCCCGGAAACGGTTAAATCAGGTGTTGAGTTGGCCGAAAGCAGTATGAGACTGCATGATATGGCCGTTGTGGGTATGGCATCGAGAATTGGCGACTGTGAGACACCCGATGAATTTTGGAAGGACTTGTGTATGGGTGTTGATTTTATTGGCGGGATGCCTTCATCAAGAATTCCGGACATTAAGGCGCTCGCCGAAAAATACGGCGTTAAGCCGGATGCATTAAAATTCAGGGAATACTGCTATCTGCCTGAAGTTGATAAATTCGACCATGGCTTCTTTAAATTGTCGCCAAGTGAAGCCTCATTGATTGACCCGGGGCAGCGAATGTTTATGGAAACTGCCTGCCACGCGCTGGAAGATGCCGGTTATGGCGGGAACAAATTGTCAGGCAGCCGGACGGGTATATTTATTGGCGCAAGCGATCATCTGGGGGAATATGCAAGATTCATTGAGCATTCAGACAACCGTGATCCGAATCTTCTTCTCGTGGCGCAGACACCATCCATCCTGGCCGGCAGATTGTCCTATCACCTCAACTTGAAGGGGCCGGCATTGCTGGTCGACTCCGCATGTTCCTCATCACTCGTGGCTTTGCATCTGGCATGCCAGTCGCTAAGAGAAGGGAAGATTGATTCTGCCCTTGTCGGAGGAGTAAAACTACACCTTCTTCCATTTGATTCTGATACAAGAATCGAAATTGATTCTTCTGATTCGCGTGCACATAGTTTTGACGATTCGGCCAATGGAACAGGTGCAGGCGAAGGCATCATAGCCATTTTCATTAAACCGCTTGAGCATGCCTTAAGAGATTGTGACAACATTTATGCGGTCATCAAGGGCAGCGAAATCAACCAGGATGGCAATTCCAACGGGATCACCGCGCCCAATGCCGGGGCGCAGGCCGATGCCATTGAAAATGCCTGGCTGGATGCCGGCATTGATCCGACGACTGTCAGTTTCATCGAAACGCATGGAACGGCCACGAAGCTTGGCGATCCGATAGAAATAGATGGCATAACAAAGGCATTTCAACGATACACCTCTGAAAGGGGGATTTGTGCAATCGGTGCGGTGAAAGCAAATATTGGTCACCTGGATACGGCCGCAGGCCTGGCCGGATTTCTGAAAGCTGTGTTGAGCTTAAAGCACAGACAGCTTACCCCGATGGTACATTTTAAAACACCTAACCGCAATATCAATTTTGAAGGGAGTGCCGCTTTTGTAAACACGGACCTGAAAGATTGGGAAACGACAGGAATGCCTCTTCGGTGCGGTGTCAGTTCCTTCGGATTAAGCGGAACAAACTGCCATGTGGTGCTGGAAGAAGCACCATCGCAAAGCATTGTTTCTGAGAAGGTGAAAGGACCCTATTTATGCACGATCTCCTCGCGTAGCAAAGGTGTTCTGGTCGACTATGCCAGAAAAATAAAACATGCTCTTTACCAGCATATGGATACTGCACCTGAAAACATTTGTTACACACTTGCCACCGGACGGGGTCACCATTCGTACAGAATTGCCATCATCTTTGAAGATATCGCGGAACTGATTAGGAAAATTTCCCAATTGTTGGAGATGGATTTTTGTTCAGTCGAGGCAGAAGGAATCTTCTATCATTATTCGAAATCTGTTGCCTCAAACAAGAAGGAGCTGACTTCCGGAGAAATAACTGAAAACGATCTTCATGATCTTAGCTTTAAGATCAATGCCGAGATAAAAGCCAATTCTCCGGACAAGGAACTCCTCAAAAGCATTGCTCAATCCTATGTAAAAGGATGTGAGATTTTATGGGAGGAGTTTTACCGCGATCCGGAACCTTCAAAAATATCGCTTCCGGGCTATCCGTTTGAAAAGAAAAGATGCTGGGTGAAGTTGAACGATACGAAGAAGGTTTCCGTCCATCAGACCAGCTCCTATGGTCAAAAATATGATGGAGTATTTTTGAATAATTGTCTCATTGATACGCCTTCAGCGGTCATTTATGCTACGACTTTAAATGAAGGCAACTGGTTACTGAATGAACACCGGGTGATGGGCATGGCAACGCTGGTTGGGGCATCTTATCTTCAAATGGCCTACGAAGCAGGAATAAATCATTTTGGGAGTCCACGATTGCAGTTTGAAGATTTCTATTTGCTGCATCCTTTAACAATAGAGGAAGGAAATGATTTAGAGGTGCTTACAACTGTTAACAGAGTAGGGGATGATCTGAATGTTGAAGTACAATCAAAATTAAATGACAACAATTGGCGGGCTTATGCAAAATTCAGGATAGGCAAGGGCGTGGATGAAATTGAAGCGATTGATGTTTCTGCAATAAAGACTCGTACTGTTAATTCGCGCGAAATTCTTCCCAAAGAAGAGGATTTAACCAATGAAGAGATTGTCCGGGTAAGCAAGAAATGGAATTGCCTGAAGAGGCTTTATTGGAATGATTCAGAGATTTTGGCAGAATTAAATGTTCCTGAAGAGGACCTTGATTTGGCATCGGATTATTTCTTGTATCCGCCTTTGATGGATGCGGCCTTGAGTTGTGCCATCGACGAAAGTGGATTTTTGCCTTACTCTTTTGGCACCGTTGAAGTTCGGAAAAGAGCAACCGGCAAAGTATTCAGTTACATCAAAAGGCACGAAAATGGCTCTTCCGAAACGCGAACATTTGACATTATTATCTCTGATGAAGCCGGTGAGGTGATCGTTCAATTAAAGAATTTTTTACTCAGAAAGGTCGCTCTACAAAAGCAGGAGAATTATTTTCATGAATTGGTCTGGAAGCCATGGCGCGTTGAGCCGTCTAAATCTCAAGCCCGTGGCAGTGTTGTGGTGATATATAATCAAGCTTGCAATCATGAGTTGATTGCAAATTTCAAGGCAATCGAAGGGATCATCTTGTGTGAAATAGTCCAGGATAATTTCCCGGAAATATTCAAGGCTTTTCAGGACAAATTTCCTGATAAAATAATTTTTGTACTCCCTTTGAATGCTTCCTTCGAAAAGTTTTACGAGTTGGAAGAGAGACTAAACATAACACTTTATAGCGCATTTAAATTCGCCAAATATCTCATTACCAATATTTCTTCGAGGATAGATCTGCTTTTTGTCAGTGAAAATGTTTGCGAAATTTCCGGTAATGAATCACAATTGAATTCATTAAACCATTCGGTGGCCGGATTGGGACAGGTGATCCAACAGGAAAGTCCCAATATTCACTGCCGCTTTCTGGATATTGACCAAAACACTTCTGTTGCAGAAATCCTCGATGAAATAAACGAAGGATTCACTGAATCATATTATTTCAGGGCAATTAGAAACGGAGAAAGGTTTATCCGGGAAATCCGTCCGGTGCGATTGGCAGAGAAGAAGTCCAATGAGTTTGTCATGGAAGAGGATGGCGTTTACCTGATTACCGGCGGAACAGGTGGTATCGGATTGGAATTGGCTCACTTCCTGGCAAAACAAGCCGGAATAAAACTTGCCTTGATTAGCCGTTCGGAGTTTCCCTCCAGGGACAAATGGGACACATTGCTCGCTGAGCAAAAGGAGGAAAAACTTTGTCATAAGATAGAAAAGATTCGGGCGATCGAAAAAGAAGGAGCCGATGTATGTCTTTACGCTGCCGATGCAGGTAATTACGATGAGCTGAAATCCACGATAGAAAAAATAAGGAAGGATCTTGGCCGAATCCGCGGTACAATACATGCTGCCGGAATCGCCGGTGATGGTTTTATTTTCGGCAAGGATTTTGGAACCTTTCGGGATGTGATCAGACCAAAGATTCAGGGTACTATCTTTTTGAGTGGTCTGCTAAAAGCGGACAAGCCCGATTTTTTTGTCATGACATCTGCCCTGACTGCTATTATTCCTACCTCCGGACAAAGTGATTATACTGCTGCAAACAGTTTTATTGATGCCTATTCGTCGGAGCTTAATCGTTCGGGAATGAATGCTGTGAGCATTAATCTTACTTCCTGGAAAGAAACCGGTATGGCTTTCGACCATGGTGTGGTGGATGATGGAATATTTAAATCCATTTCCACAGCCGATGGCGTTACGGCCATTGGCCGGATTATGCGGAAGAACATTCAATCCATCATTCTGGGAGAAACCGAACTGTCGGAATTTGATGCTTCGGCCGGGATGCCTTTCTATGCCGGTAAAGAGATGCTGGCAGGTAAAAAGCGGACAGTGAAGCTAAAATTTGAATCCGAGATAAGCAAGCAGATTGTTCTTCACGGTAGGGAAAGTGGCGAGTATTCGGCATTTGAAAAGACCATAGCCCAAATTTGGGGAACAGTTTTAGGGTATTCTGAGCTCAATATTTCGGATAACTATTATGATCTCGGAGGCGATTCCATTCACGCCATTAAAATCAACGGTCTGCTTGAAAAGAATTTAAAGATTCAGGTAACCATTGGCGACTTATTCAATCATTTAACCATTTCCGAACTCGCCGGATTCCTGGAATCAAAGGCCGGAATAGTTGATATATCGCAAGAAAATGATTCGGCTTTTCAGGCTATTCTTCCTGTGAAAAAAAGTCGTTCCTACCCCGTATCATCGGCCCAGCGGCGGTTGTACATTCTGGACCAGCTCACGAAGGACAAACTCAATTACCACCTTCCGGAAGTTTGGAGCATAAAAGGAAAGCTAAGAATTGATGCTTTTGTTTCCGCATTTGAAAAAATTATTGAGCGCCACGAAATTCTGCGCACCTCCTTCGATTTTGAACTTGATGTGCCTGTACAGGTAGTACACGACAAAGTACATTTCCCGATACCTTTCTCCCATATGACTGAATCGCAGGCAAGGGATCACATTCGTGGATTTGTTCAGCCATTCGATCTTGGATTGGCACCATTGTTCCGGATTGAAATAATCGAACTTGCTCCTGACAATCATCTGGTCCTATTTGATTCCCATCACATTATCATGGATGCCTTTTCGATAGAACTATTGAAGAAGGAGATATTCTGTTATTATGAGGGCAAAGAACCTGAGCCACTGAAGATTCAATACAAGGATTATGCATCCTGGCAGGCCGGTTATTACAAGAGTGCAGAGGCTAAAGCTAAGAAATCCTATTGGATCAGGCAGTTTGAGGGAGAAATACCACTTTTAAATTTGCCTCTTGATTTTCCAAGAAGTTTAAATCAAGCCACCGAAGCGGGGGTCTTCACTTTGTGTCTTGACGAAAAACTCACTGCTGAGGTGAAGAAATTGTCGGCCGGACAGGGAATCTCGACCTTTATGATTCTGCTTGGGGTGTACAATATTATTTTACATAAATATTCAGGACAAGAGGATATAATCATTGGGGTTTCTTCAATGGGACGCGACAACGAAGCCTTATCCGGATTGATTGGAATGTTTATCAACAATCTGCCTGTCAGGAGTTTTCCTCATGCAGACAGCAGCATTTCGACTTTTTTGCAAGAGGTAAAAGAGCATGCAATTATGGCCTCTGCCAACCAGGATTATCCTTTCGATGAATTGATCGAAGATTTGAAAATCAATCGGGACCTGAATCGAACGCCACTGTTTGATGTCGTATTTTCCTACATGAATTTTGCCTTGTCGGAGATGCAGAATGGCGATCTCAAGGTTTCCGACTTCAAGGCAGAGACAGTTGTTTCTTCAGAATATGATTTGATGCTATATGGTTTAGAGGCAGAAGACAAAATTTACATTACCATAAAATATAAGAAATCGCTTTTCAAAAAAGAGAGCATAGAAAGGTTTGCCGGACATTTCTCAAAAACCGTCGAAATAGTTACCAGCCATTCTGAGTTGAAACTGTCAGATATAAATATGCTTCTTCCCCTTGAAATTGAAAGGCTAATGAACTTCAATTTAAGGTATGATGCAATCTTTGAAAAATCTGATGCGCTTGATCTTCTTCATGATTCATTTTCAAAAAACCAGGCAAAAATTGCCTTGTTGTGCCGGAACCTGTCCATGTCGTACCAGGAGCTGAATGAGAGGGCCAATCAACTCGCAAATTATTTGCAGCTGGAACTTCTGGTGAAGCCTGATGACCTTATCGGAATCATGACAGGAAGAACGGAAACTATGATTATTGCCATTCTTGGGGTTTTGAAAAGTGGAGCAGCTTATGTTGGCATTGACATCAACTATCCTGAACAAAGAATCGATTACATCCTGCAAGACAGCAGGACCAAGGTTTTGCTCACAGAAAAGGGGATTATTGAAAAAGGAACATTGAAGACCGGTTCAGAAACCATGGTGGTAGATTTGAATGGTGCCCCGATTGCACGTCACAATTCGCATGAACCTGCCTGTATCAGTTCATTCGAAAATCTGGCATACATCATCTATACCTCTGGCTCTACAGGTAATCCCAAAGGTGTAGCTATTACGCACAAAAATCTTTCGGTATTTCTGCACTTCTGTTTATCTGAATTCAAATCCACAGTTTGTGATGTCATTTATGCAACAGCTTCCTACTGTTTCGATATTTCTGTGTTTGAATTTATATATCCGCTTATCACCGGAAAGTCAATCCGGATTTTGCAATCGGCACTCGAAATTCCAGAGTATTTGGGCAAGGACCAAAATGTTTTGATCAACCTTGTCCCCTCTTCAATGTTAACGATTATTGAAGAGTTGGAAAGGGGAGGAATTCAGTATTTATCAGCCATCAACATGGGTGGAGAACAAATACCACAAGCACTCATTGACCGTCTCGACTGCGACTGTATGGAAGTCAGAAATTTATACGGTCCCTCTGAAGATACTACCTATACAACAATATACAGATTTAGCAACCAGGAGAGAAAAGTTCTGATTGGCAAACCGCTATCAAATACTCAGATATACATTGTTGACAAAAATATAAATCTGATTCCCTTGGGTCATGCCGGCGAGATATGTATTTCGGGGGATAAGCTCGCAAAGGGTTATTTATACAAGGAGGAATTAACAAGGGAGAAATTTATCGCCAATCCGTTTGGTGATGGACGACTATATAAAACCGGAGATCTGGGACGATGGACGGACAGTGGGGATCTGGAGTACCTGGGAAGGCTGGATCGTCAGGTGAAAATCCGGGGCTTCAGGATTGAATTGGGCGAAATCGAGACGAATATCCGCCGTTTCCATGGGGTGGAGCACACCGTGGTTTTAGCTTTCGAAAAGGATTCGACCAAAGATATTGTTGCCTATTTCGCTGCGCATGAAGAAATTGATGTATCCGCGTTGAAAACATATTTAGGTAAGATCATGCCTGCCTACATGATTCCATTGTATTTTGTTCAGATCGGCAATATTCCTCTGACTCCTAATGGAAAGGTCGATGTGAAAGCACTTCCGGACCCTGAATTGTTTTTGAAGGATTCAAATTCGAGTGAAATTGAAGTTTTAAGTCCGGTGGAATTGTCGCTTGCAGAAATTTGGAAAAATGTGCTGGGCATTGAAAGTGTCAGTAAAAATTCGAGTTTTTTTGATCTCGGTGGGCACAGTTTAAAAGCAATGAGACTTCTTTCACAGATCAACAGGGAATTTAGAAGCGGCTTTTTGCTATCTGATATATTTGAAAATCAGACGATTACACAACTTTCACAATTGATTGTCAGTTCCATGGCGTACGAAACGCCAGCAATTATGCCACTTCAGAAGGCCGACTATTACGATGTTTCGCACGCGCAACACCGGTTATGGATTCTGGATAGGGTTGAGAAGAATTCAATCGTCTACAACATTCCGATTGTTTATCACATTCAATCGGCCATAGATGTGAAGTCATTGCAACAATCCTTTTATTCCATCATTCGTAAATACGAATCTTTGAGAACCTATTTTGTAGAGATAGACGGTGAAGCAAAACAAAGGATATTGGATGAATATGAATTTGCGATCGAAGTCATTGAAATAAAGGTCGTGAGTAACATGGTGTCCGATTCAAAGGAGCTGATCCATAAAACAATCACTGCTCCGTTTAATCTGACAGATGCTCCTTTGATCAAAGTGGTGCTACTGAAAGATAGCGTCAAAGAGGACTATATCTTAATTATCAACATACACCACATTGTTCTGGACGAGTGGTCTGTGAATATTCTTGCAGACAATCTGAATCTGTTCTATGACCATTATTCAGGCAAAAAATTGATTGCGGATGAGCATTATTTCTTGCCTTCCTCCATTCAATACAAGGAGTATGCGAACTGGCACAACCAACAGATTGTTGTCAACAGGGATCGTGCAAATTCGCACAAGGAGTATTGGCTGAAAATGTTTGGTGAACCTGTTCCTTGTCCGGATTTACCAACAGATTTTCAACGGCCTAAAGTTCAAACATTTGAGGGAAAAACAGAATCATTCAAACTATTACCCGACCTGTCAGAAGGCTTGAGAAGATTGGGCGCTGAGAACGATGCCACGCTGTTCATTGCCTCTCTTGCTTTGTTCAATATTCTGTTTTTCAGGTACACAAAGCAAAACGATATCGTCATCGGAACACCGGTAGCAAATCGGGATCATCCGGATATACAAGATCAGATTGGCTTTTTCCTGAATACGCTTGCTCTTCGAAATCAGTCAGATCCTGCGGAAAGTTTCAAATCGTTCCTGAATACCGTTAAGAAAAATACCCTTGGAGCCTTTGGTCATCAGTTGTATCCATTTGATATGCTGGTCGATGATTTGCAATTGCCGAGAGATCGATCCCGTTCCCCGTTGTTCGATGTCATGCTGATATCGCAGACTCCCATGGAAAATGGAATAAAAACCTTGTCGGGGTTGGGGATGAAAACGATAGAGTTGGAGTATCCGGTCAGTAAATTTGATTTATCCATCAGCTATTATGATGATGGAAATTCGATTGGCTACTTCTTTGAGTACAATACAGCGCTATTCAAAAAAGACCGGATAGTGAATATGTTCAATCATTTTGCCACTTTGCTTGAAAGTGTTTTGGCAAATGTTGAGGCACCCATTTCTAAGCTTAATATTATCCCGGACGGCGAAATGGCGATGCTTATGGATAGGTCTTTTGGACCTAAAGTACCGGTTGTTCATGACTCAATTGTGGGCCTGATCGAGAAAACTTCAATGGAATTTAAGGAGACCATTGCAGTTGTAAATAAAAGGGAAAGACTATCATTTGGGGAGGTTAATTCCAGGGCAAATCAGCTGGCAAATTATCTGATTGATGAAGAAAAGATAAGACCTGAAGACCGGATCTGTGTCATGCTTGACAGGTCTGAATGGTCGGTTATTGCCATGCTGGCAATTTTAAAATCGGGTGCGGTATTTGTGCCGGTAGATTCGAACTATCCTCAAAGCAGAATAGACTTTATTCTGAGAGACAGTGGTGCAGAAATTCTTATCACCACCGATGAGTTCAAAAAGCTTCCCTCTTTTGATGGGGTTAAAATTATTCCAATCGAGGAAATCCGCGATAGAATTTCCGGATTCGATATTGAAAATGTGACTGTTATGTCATTGGTGGATAGTCAATCTACCGCCTATGTAATTTACACATCCGGATCAACAGGTGAACCGAAAGGGGTTTTGGGAACGCACAAATGCCTGTTGAATCTGGTAGAGTGGCAGTCAGGCGTGATTGAAAGCGGTTTAAAATCACTTCAATATGCACCCCATAACTTTGACGTTTCAGTTCAGGAGATACTGTTTTCCCTTGCCTCTGCAGGGACTTTGTATCTGATTGACAATGAGACACGATATAAAATGAGTGCGATAGCCGGAATGATAGAAAAGGAAGGAATAGCGATTCTGACCATGCCATATAGTGCACTAAATTTGTTTTTGGGAGAGTTGGAAAATATCGATCAGTTGAAGTCAATAAAACACCTGATAACTTCCGGGGAACAGCCATTCTTCAATCCGACCCTTTCAAAATTGCTGAAGGCCTATCCGGAAATTCAATTTCATAATCAGTACGGACCATCAGAAACGCATGTGGTCACTTCGTATGTACTCTCCGGCAGCAGCGAAGAACAACCAAATAAAATCCCTATTGGCAGACCAATTAACAACACTCAGATTCTACTGTTGGACAACCGGATGGAACTTGTACCTACCGGGATTGCGGGTGATTTATACATCGGTGGTTTCAATGTGGCCAACGGATATCTAAATAAAACCGATTTGACGAACGACCGTTTTATTCAGAATCCTTTTGGTAAAGGGAAACTTTATAAGAGCGGAGATGTGGCGCGTTGGAACCACAATGGAGAACTTGAGTTTCTCGGAAGAGAGGATGGTCAGGTCAAAGTCAGGGGTTATCGGGTCGAACTTGGCGAGATTGAATCCTGCATGCTCAACTATCCGGATCTCAGAGAGGCTGCGGTTAAATTAATTGATGACGGAGAGAACAATGAGATCGCCGCCTATTTTACATCAAATGAAGAGATAGAAATATCGCGTTTGAAAGAATTTCTGGTCTCCCGGCTTCCCGGATACATGGTGCCCGGCTATTTTGTTAAGCTGGATCAGTTTCCACACACAGCGAGCGGTAAAATTGATGTTCGAATGCTTCCGATTCCGGATGCTGCAGATCATTCGCAACTATCCGGTTTTGTTGAGCCGGAAGGTGAAACGGAAATAGCAATAGCCGAAGTCTGGTCGGAAATACTGAACAGGGAAAACATTGGATCGACCGATAATTTCTTTGAAACCGGAGGCAATTCGATCAAGGCCATCAAGGTGATGTCGCGGATTCAAAAGCGGTTGGGCAAAAAGACGTTTCTGAATCTTATTTTTCAGCATCCGACTATCCGGGAGATGGCCGAAATTATTGTCGGAATGGAAGATCGGCTGAAGAATATGGACATCGAATACATTGTCCTTAACCAGGAACAGGAAAGAAAAATATTCTTCTTGCCTCCCGGGATAGGCTATTCTTTTGCTTACATGGAATATGCAAAATACTTTGAAGAGCTTGCCGTTTATGGTTTGAACTTTGTCGAGACTTCAGATCCTGCAAAGTCGATGGCCGATTTGTTAACAACCATTCAGCCGGAAGGAGCATTCTATTTATTTGGTCACTCTGCCGGAGGAAATATGGCATTTGATGTAGCGATCGAACTTCAGAACCGCGGCAGGGAGCTTGGCGGACTGATCCTTCTGGACAGCTACCGGCAGCTTGAAGTAATTGCCTGGAGTCAGGAAGAATACATGAATGATGCGGTATTGTATATTGAGCAAAACCACGCCGAATTTCTGGATGAAGAGATCAAAGAGGCAGCCCTTTTGAAAATCGCGGCTTACAGGAAATACCTGAATTCAAGGGCAGAAGATAAATTTGTAAATTGCCCTATTATTCAGATTGAGGCTTCGGATGAAATCACTAATTTTAGTAAAAATATCAGCCGGAGTGCCTGGGGCGAGCTGACCACCAGATTCGATGTATTTGAGGGTTCCGGTGGACATATGGATATGTTGAAACAACCAAATCTGGAAAGGAATGCTTTGTTAACCAAGAAATTGTTTGACGAGCTTTACGATGAAAACGAAATGCGAACCTTAACGGGAAATATAAATGACAATCTTTCATTTTCTAAAAAAGGAGTCTGATAAGCCTCTGCTTAAGCTGGGTCTGTACACAGGTGTATCAGGATTATCGAGTGCTGGCGTGCTGGCTGTAATCAACCTGGCCGCTCAAAGTGGAGCCGGGAAATCTCTCAATATTAGCTATCTGTTGATGTTTGTGGCAGTAGTGGGTATTTTTATCACTGCGCAGAAATTTATTCTTGTCGAAGGGGTTATCATCATTGAAGAAATTTTAAATAATTTGAGGATCCGGCTATCGGATAAAATTCGCCGCACGGATTTGTTAAACATAGAAAAGATTGGCAAAGCGAAAATTTATAACAGGCTTACGCAGGAGTCAACATTAATTTCACAAATGTCGGTGTACCTGATAACGGCCTTGCAATCAGGAATTATGCTCATCTTTATTTTTGCCTATATTGCCTACCTGAATTTTATGGCAGCCATTATTCTGCTGGTAATTTTATCGATAGGCGTCATGCTATTCAACAAGAATAATGTAAAAGTATATGCTGAACTGGATGAGACGAATCAGGCTGAGATTAAATATTTTAACTCGCTGACAGACATTCTGGACGGATTAAAGGAGATCAAACTGAACCAGAAAAAAGGCAACGATCTTTTTTCCCATTACAGGGAAATTTCGACTGTTGTTCAGAAGTTAAAGGTCAGTACCGGGTATCTGTTTTCTGTGAACACGGTCTTTTCCCAGGCATTTATTTATATCGTACTTGGTTCAATCGTATTTGTCCTTCCGCAGTTAAATGCCAGTTTTTCAAAGGAGATCGTAAGCACCACCACTGCCATGTTGTTTGCGATTGGTCCATTATCATCATTGGTGTCAATGATTCCACCTTATGAAAAGCTCAATTTAGCTGTTAAAAATATCTATGAGCTTGAAGAGCAGCTGGATCTGAACACCAATCAAAATGAGGTTCAGCCAATTGTTGGAGAAAACAGATTTGCGGGCTTTAAGAAGATTGAGTTGAAGGGACTTTATTTTGAATATCATGACAGTGAAATCTATGATAATTTCTCTGTAGGGCCTATCGACCTGACGATAAACAGAGGTGAGATCCTTTTCTTTATAGGTGGAAACGGCTGCGGCAAAACCACCTTGCTAAAGGCTCTGACTATGTTGTATAACAAGCTGCAAGCTGGTAGTATTTTCGTAGATGACAAGCTTGTAGACCATTCTAATTATCTTGAATATAGGGAGTTATATTCCGCAATATTTTATGATTTTCATCTTTTTGACAAGCTTTACGGTTTGCAAAATATTGACCCCAAAAGAGTGAATGATTTGCTGACCCTGATGCAGATTGATAACAAAACTGAATTTAAAGAGGATAGGTTTACAATACAGAATTTATCCACTGGTCAGAGGAAGCGACTCGCCTTGATTGTTACCTTTTTGGAAGACAAACCTATCTATATTTTTGACGAATGGGCAGCCGATCAGGATCCGCAGTTTAAAAACTATTTCTATGATATTTTGTTACATAAATTAAAGGCTGAAGGGAAGACAGTGATAGCTGTAAGTCACGATGACCGCTATTTCCAGGTGGCTGACCGAGTAATTAAAATGGATTATGGAAAGATTGTTTGATTCTGATGAGGTTATTGATTTAATGCATAAATTTAACAGGGTCTGTAATGATTTCGAAAATGAAAATATTCTTTAATAAAATTGGCCATTATTACGACGTAATTAGAAATGGTATCGTTGGATATTGGGAAAGGCATACTTTAGGAATAACCATGGCCTTCCTGGTCTTTGTATTTTTGTTGGCGGTATTCTGGAAAAGTATATTCATTCCAATCGATTCCGGTCAGCAGGGAATCAGATGGTCCGGACTTTCCGGGACACAATTGGATGAGTATTATGGTGAGGGACTTCAAGTTATCTGGCCATGGGATAAAATGTATATCTATACCACAAGAATTCAAACCAAAGGTGATACCATGCAGATTTTAACGTCAGAGGGGCTATCCATAAAAGTTGAATTCGTATACAGATTTTTTGCCCTGACAGATTCTATTCCGGTTATTCATAAAGTGCTTGGTCCAAATTATGCCTTGACGTATGTATCTCCAGAAGTCCAAGCCGCATCTACCTCAATTATTGGCAATTACACACCTGAGCAACTGTATAAAATATCCACGCTTGTTATTCAATCCACGATAAAATATTATTTGAATAAGCAACTTATTCAACGAAACATTGTGATTGATGACTATTTAATCAAAAAACTTAGTCTGCCCGATATTGTAGCGCAAGCCATTGAAAAGAAAATGGTGGCAGCCCAGTTGACACATGAATTTGATTACAGGCTCGAAGTTGAAGAGAAGGAGAAGCGAAGAAAATACATTGAAGCAGAGGGTATTAGATCTTTTGAAGAGGTTTCTAAAGTACCTATCTTAAAGTGGAAAGGCTTGGAAGTTACTTCTGAATTTGCTAAATCTCCAAATTCTAAAATAATTATCATGGGTACGAGCGAGAAGGGTTTGCCCTTGTTGTTGAACACCGATGACAAGAAATAGATTCTTGTGGTAGTTTTATGATTAATGCAGCGCAAATTATCCTGTTATTTTTAGGCATCAGATAAAATGATAAGTTTTAAAGAATTTAAAAGAATTATTTCTAAGATATTTTTTGTTGCAATTTTTGTTTGCTTCACTCTTCTTGTTGTTTTTGCCGGAGTTTTAGCATATAATGAGATTTATAAAAACCGGTCGAAGGTTGAGCTTTTTCACAATCGACTAACCGCTATAGTGAAGAAGATGAGCAGACTCATAGAGTTTGTACAAAAAATCCCACAGGATTTGGTTTATATATTGGAATTTCAGGATGTTGACGAACAGGAAATGAAGATATTACTTGAATCGGTACTCTTTAATAATTTGGAAATTTGCGGGAGTGCCATAGCCTTCGAACCCAATCAATTTTATAAGGATTCGCTGTACCATGCCACCTATGTCTACAGGAAGGGTGACAAAAATATTTATACCAATTTAAATAGTCCTTCTTATAATTATTTCAATAAGGAATGGTATCTGCTTCCAAAGACTTTGATGCAGCCTAACTGGAGTGAACCATACTTTGACGCTGGAGGCGGAAATATATACATGTCGACCTACTCTATCCCGTTTAGTAAATTTGATGGGTATAAAGAAGAATTTAAGGGGGTTGTTACGGTGGATGTTTCAATTGAAGAGCTGAAAAGAAATGTTCAATCTCTTGGTAAACTTTGGAATTGCTATACGATCTTAATCTCAGGAAAGGGGACTATTCTCTCTGCACCTTATGAGGATTGGGTTTTTAAAGAGTCAATTTTCACGCTGGCAACCAAATTGAATCTGCCGGTTCTGGGTGAAATTGGAAACGATTTGCAGAAGTGCATTTCCGGGTCAAAGAAAATTGAGAAATTTGAAAATCAAAGCGATTGGCTGGTATTCTACTCATTGATCCCTGTCAATAAATGGGGATTAATTTTGCTTCTACCCAAAAGTGAACTGATAAAAAGTAGATTGAATTATCATAATTAAAAATTTTAAACTTCTAAAAAGAATATCATGGGACTGTTTGGACTTTATCTGTTTCTCTGTATTGTAACAGGTCTTTTGGGTCGCAATACTTATCTGGGTTTCTGGGCGAATTTTATATTTTCACTTTTTTTTACCCCCATTTGCCCGCTGATTTATATCCTTATTGCTGGATATAAAAGCAAAAATCAAGAGTTATCACATTCTAAATAGCCGCTATTTTAATCATGTTCACGGCTTCGATTTCTTTGTCAGAAGATAGGCAACATGAAAAAAGTGGGTCGAAGTTCATATGTTCGGAAAACCAGTGTTTGCCGTCCAGAATTACACAATTATTTTTAATCAATACTTTTCCGGAAGAAACAAGTGACAGGCCTCCTCCGTCTGCCTTTAATGCACTTTCCAGGAGGGTCCAATAATGGTAAAATGTTCGGATTTTATTGCCGGATAAATGAATTTGATCCCACAAGTTTATTGGAAGTATATTTTCGAAATCAGACAAATCAATATCTTTTATTTTTTCAATATCAATGCCTATTCGTCGGTTTACTGCGAAAGCGACCACAGCACAATCATCTGTATGTGAGATGTTAAAATCAAAATTTGAGCCTTCAAAGTAAGGTTTACCCGCAGCACTATATTGTATGTCAGATAGTTTATAATCACTATTTCCACTATCCTCGAGGAGTTTGACCAGCAAAATGGATGAAACCAAAAGCAGCTCTCTGTCTTCTTTTCTTCTGAAAGAGCATAGTCTGGTTTTATTTTTAGAGGATAGCTGTGAAACAATGCTATCTAAATTGGCATTTTGAATGATATTTGTATTGGCGTAGTATATCTGTATCATCAATTAGATAGGGTTTTTGCATTTTTCAGTGATAAGATTACAGATTTCTTCTGTTCTATTAAAAATGAAGAAATGTCCTCCTGCGAAATAATGGATGGTGATTGATTTGGAAGTTTCCATTTGCCATTTTAATGCATCGGCTTGTTTGATATTCTCCTGTACACCAAGCAATATGGCTATTTGAAGATTTAATGGGAAGTTGGTTGGGACATAATTGTAATTGGCAATTGACTGAAAATCTGTTTTTATGATGGGAAGAAAATAGCCCATAAAGTTTGTGTCGTCAAGCAGTTCGTTAGGTGTACCCTCCATTTCGCGGAGCATTTCAACAAACTGATTGTCCGGTAAGCTATACCTGTTGTCAGGTTTGATTAAGGATGGGGCAGTTTGTCCTGAGGCAAACAGGATTTGAGGAAGATTTTCATTTCTTTCGTTAATATACCGGCTCAGTGTCAGTCCAAGCAAGGCTCCCAAGCTGTGACCGAAAATGGCATATTTCCCATCAATCAATGATTCAATTTGACGGTAAAGATCTTCCGTCATTGAGTTGATATCTGTCAGAAGATTCTCAGCAATTCTTTTGCCTCTTCCAGGCAGTTCAAGATTTATGAGTTCAATTTCCCCCGGCAGGTATTTTTTAAAATCGTCATAGGAGTAAGCATTTCCTCCGGAAAAGGGGATGCAAAAAAGTATCATCGTTTGTAAAATGTCTAATTTGGTAATTTCCGAATTTACTACAAAACTGCCAATATTTTGTCCCCTGCTATTTCAAAATTGTAGCAGAAATTGAAATAGGGAATAGCATCTAAGACAGCTATTTAATTAGATTTTTCAAAAGTCTTTCCTTATATTTGTAAGAACGCCTGAAATAATATGTATGAAAAAAAACTTCGTATTACAAATTCTTGTTGTTGTAATGGTGTTATCAGGTTTCGATACACTTTTTGCCCAATCAGAGTCGTCCCCGAAAGTTACTGTTGCCGCAAATGCCGATATCGTTAGCCGTTATATTTGGCGGGGTTTAGATTTTGGGCATGCTCCAAGCATTCAACCAACTGTAGCCGTGCAGTGGAATGATTTTAAACTGGGTGCCTGGGGTGCTTATAAACTGACAGGCGAAGGTGCACAAGAAACTGATTTTTATCTTTCAAAAACTGTTGGCTTCGCTACTTTCGCCATATGGGATTATTTTAGTTTTAACGACACTGCGAAATTTGATTTTTTCAATTATAAGCAGAAAACAACTGCTCACTTGCTTGAAGCCCAGTTACTTTTAACGGGTGGGACAGCGTTACCTTTTAACCTCTTTACAAGTTATTTTTTTCATGGATCAGATCTCTCAAAGAGTTTGTACTTCGAATTGCAATATGAGCATAAGTATAAACTAGCCGATCTGTTGGTATTTGCCGGATATCAGGCAAAAGGAAACTATTATGCTTCGTCTGCCGGATTTGTAAATATTGGATGTACCTTAAAGAGACCGGTACCTGTAACTGACCGGTTGTCATTTCCTGTATACCTAAGTTTTATTGTTAATCCGGCCAATAAAGTACCTTATCTCGTTGTGGGAATAACGCTATAAAATATTACTAATGGAACAGAATCTCGACACCCCATTGCAATCACTCACCAGGCAGGCAGATCTTCTGTGTCGCAGTAATTACGGGAATACGGAGGAGATTTATGAATTTGCCAAACCGGATCAATACCCCGAAAGTCTCGTAAATTTCGTGGAGGCTTTCGGTTTTATGGCAGTAAAATTGGAAGCCCGTGAAATGCATCTGGAAAATACCATTGAAGCATTAAAAATCAAAAATGAAGAATTGGAGGGATCCATTACCCAGAACAAGCATCTGAACTTCGTATTCATGAATACCGTAGTTCTGCTTAGCTTTTTTTCCTTCGTTCTTGCCCTGCTGAAAACTTCGTCTGATGTCATTTCAAAAGTGGCAACCACTTTCGTAGTATCGCGCATCATTGAATTGGCCATTTTGATTTCCTCTGTCTTGCTGATAGTTAAAAGTAAGTTGCCATTGTCAGAATTTGGGCTCACTTTGAAAAATTGGCCAAAAGCAATCAAGGAGTCATTGTATGCCACAGGTGTCGCAATTGTTTGTTGTACCTTGTTAAAGTGGTTTCTGATTAGCTTCAACCTGAGTGACAATACTTATTTAATCCACCCCGGTAACATTGAGTGGAGTTTTGCATTTTACATTCTTGTTGCACCTTTGCAGGAATTTTTGGGCCGGGGAGTGGTGCAGGGAACTCTTCAAAGGATTGTTCCCGGGAAATATGGATGGCTCATGGCGATCATACTTACTTCGCTGGTATTTGGTACGCTTCATCTATATATTTCAACTTCTTTCGCACTTGCCAGCATGATTGGCAGTTTCCTTTGGGGATGGCTCTATCTTCGTCATGGGAACATTGCCGGGGTGAGTCTATCCCATTTCATCATTGGACTTTACATGGGTCTGCTTGGATTCTTCCTATAACCATAACAAGGTTATATTAATATTCTATATTGTATTGAATACATAATTTTAATTAACTGGGATCTATTGTTGTGTAGAAATGTCTGACTAAAAAAATGTAGTCAAACCATAAATAATCTTAAGAATGATCTAAATCAAGATTTTCAAGCCAAATTATCTTAGGAGTGTTAAATAATTTTCCTATTCTTGCATTTGAGTGCAAAAAAATATGAAAGTTCAATATAACATTCCATTGAAAATGAAAAGGATCCCGCTCATCTCAATTCTATTTTTTGTGGCATTTTTTAGTCGGGCGCAGAAATGGGAAACCAGTTTTGATATTGCCAAGTCCAGATCCAATCAGGAAGGGAAGAATATCGTGCTTGTCTTTTCCGGTTCGGATTGGTGCATTCCTTGCATGAAACTTGAGAAATTTATTTGGGAGACACCGGATTTTGTCGATTATTCAAGAGATCATTTTGTCTTACTTCGTGCCGATTTTCCTAAGAAAAAGGCCAATTCATTGCCAAAGGAACAACAGGAACAAAATGACAAGCTGGCCGAATCGTATAACAGACAAGGGTTGTTCCCATTGGTGGTTGTGTTGAATAAAAACGGGAAAGTTCTGGGTACAACAAGTTTTAAAAACATCACTCCAAAAGAATATATAGCCTTACTTCATTCATTTGAGACAAATTAAATATGAGGCATATTCTTTATCTTCCACTCTTATTTCTTGTTTTTTCAGGCCATGCGGCTGAAAAGTATACCCGGACATTGAAGTTGATGGGATGCCAATTCGATATCACGGTAGTTGCTCAGAATGAATTGGAGGCGAACCGATACATCGAAATTGGAGCGAATGAGGTCACACGTATCGAGAAATTAATCTCGGAATGGGATTCGACCACGCAGATTTCAGCTGTCAACAAAAATGCCGGAATAAAACCTGTAAAAGTGGACAAGGAGGTATTCGATCTGATCGTTCGAAGCATTAAGATTTCGGATCTGACAGATGGGGCTTTTGATATCAGCTGGGCAGGGATGAACCATATTTGGAAGTTTGACGGTTCCATGAAACGGTTGCCTACCAAAGAAGAGGTTGCCGCAGCAGTTTCCACGGTAGGGTATAAGAATATCGTACTGAATGCGAAGGACACTACCGTATATCTGAAGCTTAAAGGGATGCGTCTGGGATTTGGCGGCATTGGCAAAGGTTATTCTGCCGATAAAGCTGCTACGCTGTTAAAATCAATGGGTGTTTCGGGTGGGATCATTGACGCCTCGGGCGATATCACCGCATGGGGAAATCAGCCAGACGGTAAACCCTGGATGATTGGCATCACCAATCCATTCAACAAAGAAAAGATCTTTTCATGGTTCCCATTTGATGGGCACTCGATCGGAACATCAGGTAATTATGAGAATTTCGTCATGTTTGACGGAATAAGATATACGCATATTATTGATCCAAGAACCGGTTGGCCGGTTCATGGTGTTGCCAGTGTCACACTTTTTGGACCAAATGCCGAGCTGTCAACTGCCCTGACGAAGGCGATCTTTGTAATGGGTATAGACATCGGACTCAATCTGATCAAACAGCTTAAAACCATCGAATTCGTAGTGGTAGATGAAAATGGCAAGATCTATGTATCAGATCACATTAAAATGAACAACATTGAAAAATTGAATACTTCGGGAATATGAAAAGGAAAGCATTTTTGATGATTTTTGCCACCTTGCTTCTTTCGTCCTGCGTGTCGGTCAAGGAATACAAGAAAATTTACCTGAACGATCCTGACATGAAATTGTCGGCTCATCAAAACGAGCGTTTTGAGAGCAATTTTCAGGTTTATCGTGAAGGTGCTTCAGGTGCTAACGGCGGTAAAACCGGAGGTGGTTGTGGTTGTAATTAGCAAGGCTATGAGAAGAACAATTTTTGTTTTATTTTGCATTTTAGTTGCGCCCAAGTTCATGCGTGCCCAGGAAATTGATTCATCCAGGGTATTCAAAAAGCGCGTGCTGGAAACCACGGAGGTAGACCTTTTGATGAGCTTATACAACCAGGATGGTTCCCATTCGCCGGTAAACGGCGGAATCGGGACTGAAAAACTGACCGATGCAACGCCAACTATTTTAATAAGTATCCCACTGAACACCAATGATGTTCTGACCGTTGATGCCGGAATATCCGCTTACACATCAGCTTCTTCCAGCAACATCAATCCATTCATGTCCAGTTATACTTCTACTGTGCTGAAAAGTGGTTCGCTCCTTACCACTACCGGTGCTTCCAGAGGTGGTGTGACTACTCCTGTTTATACCACTACCACTGTTCCATCCAAACCTTACGGATCGCCATGGATCGCTTCAACAGGCGCTTCACGAAAGGATGTAAATAAGGCAGTTCACGCAGATTTTAGCCATAGTTCGGATTCACGTAATTTTATTTGGGGTTCAAATGCTTCCTATTCGAAGGAATTCGATTATCAGTCGTATGGCCTTGGAGGAAATGTGACCGGCCTGTTCAACGAGAAGAATACGGAAGTCGGCCTTAAGGGATCTGCCTATCTGGATAATTGGAAACCTATCTATCCTACCGAGCTAAGAGAATACGCGGATTATGGATCGAATTTTCAATCCAATGGCTATTTTAAAGGTGTTACCATCATGAACCAGTCCGGGGCTGCAACAACAGCCTATCTTCCTTCGTCATTTAAGACTTGGGACCAGACCGGCCGGAACTCATATACCTTATCGTTTTTCGCTTCACAAATATTGTCATCAAAACTACAAGCTGCACTTTTCTTCGATGTGGTGGCTCAAATGGGAATGCTTTCAACCCCTTACCAGCGTGTATATTTCTCTGATAAACCCAATTATTACATCGGTTATGCTTCATTTATTTCTAGTTATGCTACACCCGATAACAAGGGAGTTTATCAATTGGCAGATGACATAGAACGCTTACCTACAACCCGGTACAAATTTCCTTTTGGTGTACGGCTAAATTACTACATCAACGAAATGTTTGTTCTGAGAAGCTATTACCGGTATTACCTTGACGATTGGGGACTGCAGGCACACACGCTCAATTTTGATCTTCCGGTTAAATTAAGTCAGGCATTTTCGATCACACCATCATTTCGTTACTATACCCAGACCAAGGCAGATTATTTTGCGCCTTATGAAGCTCATCTTTCAACTGAGAAATACTATACCTCTGATTATGATTTGTCTAAATTCACGAGTAAGCAGTATAGTCTGGCACTTAACTACACTGATATCTTTACCGGATTTAAAATCAGTAAAATGGGATTGAAGAATATCAATCTCAAATACAGCCATTATACCAGAAGCGATGGATTGAGCGCCAATATTTTATCCTTTGGAATCAAGTTTGTTGCCAATAAATGAGTTCATTTCCTTGTAATCAGATACCTTGATTCTCTAAGACTAGTTATATTAATTATTTCAAACTTTTCATAGCGCATAATTTTAGTATTTACAACTGTTGAATTATCTTAGCAATATTGCCCCATTAACAGTTTGGCAACAGACTCGTCGAAGAGCTCCCGTTTCTGTACCCTGTCGAAAGTATCTATCAGATCGTGGTACCGGACACGCTTCTTCGCTTCATCCTGAAAATCATCTACGATTTGTCCGCGGTGCATCATCACAATTCGATCGGGCAGATCAATGGCCTGCTGCATGGAGTGGGTTACCATGAGGGCGGTAAGCTTATCATGATCAATTATTTGCCTTGTAAGCTCGGCTATTTTCGCCGCACTTTTTGGGTCAAGAGCAGCGGTATGCTCGTCCAGCAATAGCAATTTGGGTTTCAACCATGTTGCCATCAACAGGGTTAAAGCCTGTCTCTGACCGCCGGATAAAGCGCCGATAGGGTTGTCGAGCCGGTCTTCCAGTCCCATTTTCAGCATTCTGACCCGGTCGGCGATTTCATCCTTGATCTTGTTCGTAACAGCAGTTGTGAGCGGTCGACTCTCTCCCCGCTTCATCGCCATCACGATATTTTCGGCGATGCTCATTTCGGCGGCAGTTCCTGCAAACGGATTTTGGAAGACGCGGCCAATAAGTGTGGCGCGTTTAAATTCCGGCCATTGATCAATCTGATGGTTGTCCAGAATGATGGACCCCGAATCCGGTATAAAAGTACCTGCTATGGCATTCAGCAAGGTGCTCTTGCCCGATCCATTGGTGCCAATTACAGCAGTAAAACTACCTTCCCTGATGGTCAGATCAATGCTCCTGAGTGCCTTAACCTCATTGACGGTAAAGGGGAAAAATGTTTTCGTAAGGCCTTGTATTTTAAGCATGATTTGATCCTCTTAAAAACTTTTTAGAAAATGATTTGAAAAAATACGGAGCTACCAATGCCACAAAGACGAACAAGGCAGTAACCAATTTGAGGTCATTGGGATTGAGTCCCCACCGTAAAGCTATCGCGATCAGCAATCTGAAAAGAATGGTTCCCAAAATGGCTCCGGTGATGGTTATACCTATCCCTGATTTTCCGACAAGAGCCTCTCCAATAATGATGCTGGCCAAACCCCAGACCATCATTCCGATTCCCATTTGAACATCCGCGAATCCCTGGTATTGAGCGAGCAAGGCACCCGAGAGAGCGACCAGACCATTTGACAAGGCCAGACTGAAAACAACCATCGTGTTGTTATTTACGCCCTGGGCGCGAACCATCTGCGGGTTATTCCCGGTGGCTCGTAGGGCAGTTCCAAAATGGGTGAGCAGAAATCGATGAAGAACGATGGCCAGGATGATACAAAACCCCAGGCTTGTGATAAAAAAGGCAAGGTCAGAAACCGGAACGGGCCAGCCAAGGATCTGCAGGTTATTACTACCCTCCGCAGTTTGTAGCAACAAATTCCTGGTGCCTTCCGAAACGGTTTTTGTATCGAGAAGCGGAATATTACTCCTTCCCATGATCCTCAGGTTGATGGAATAGAGGGCTGTCATCATCAGAATTCCGGCCAGAATTTCCTGGATCTTGAATTTTGTATGTAGAATTCCGGTTATGGCACCCGCACCCGCTCCAGCCATAAATGCCATGACAATGGCCAGCCAGGGTGACCATCCGGACATGATAAGTACGGCAGACAAGGATGCTCCGAGTGTGATGGATCCATCTACCGTGATATCTGTGAATTTGATCATCCTGAAGCTGATGAGCATTCCCAGCGAAAGCAATGAAAGGATTAGTCCGATCGTAAAAGCCCCGATTATTAGGTTCATAGTACTTCCTCCTTATTATTTATGGGTGCAAACCAACACGCACCTCGGATGAAAGAACTTTCTCCAAGTCCCGAAAGTGGTCGGTCGTCATCAATCAGATGCATCAAAGCCAATGGTGGTGCACCGGCAAAAAATTTGTCTGTTTGCTGTTTTAGATCCAACTGTCCGTTTGGAATGGGCTGGTATGGAAATACGGCAAGATGCATGTGCCCTGCAAAAGCAGGATTAGAAGGAAGTGGTTTTAGCAACTTGTCGGTTTTTATTTCTGAAATTTTTACAACGACACCAAAGAGAATAGCTTGCTCGCCCGAAAAAACTTTTTCTCCTGAATAGGACAACCAGTCGCGGATCTCGCTTAGATCCTCAACGGGCTGTTTGCCAATTTTGCCGGGCGACTGAATAAGATTAGCGCCCACGAGACCGTCAATTTCTGCGATCACCACAAATCCTGCAGCAGTGGAAGCGGCATTGGAAAGTGCCTGTTCGGCAATTTCGGAAATGGTCATAACAGACTTGTCGTTGGTGGGAGAGAACCTGAACATGCCGGACATTTCACCCCGGCAAATCAAGGCACTCAAGACAGTCATTTCCGGAATAAATTCATTTACAGCCAGCAGATAATCAGGATGTCCGTGCTCTTCCGGGACTTGAAAAATGACATTTCCACCAACGGCCATCATCTCGCCAAATTGATTGCGTGCATTTTTCAAGCCGGCAGAGGTGCTGCCTATACCCAGAGCGAAAATATCCGTATGAAATTTGGTCACTTTAATTGCCATTTCATCTACCTCCTTCCACTCCTGCCAGCCATTTACAACTTGTATTTCCAATCCGCAGTTATCTTTAATTCTGTAAGATTCCGGAGCAGAGACTTTATTGGTATTGGTTAATTCTGATGCCAGCTCCAAATCATCAGGGAACGAATCTGTCAGCCAGTTGCCAAAGCCGGTCGTAATGAGAGTTCCGGCAACAAACTCGGTGGCGTGAACAATTGTAAAGTTGCCTTTAACGAAGGCCAGTTCTTTGTAAACCCTTACCAGGGATCGAATCCCGGCTGAACTTAAAAAATCGAGTCCTGCGGCTTCGATGATCAATTCGTGTTCGCCATTTCGAATGTAATTGAGAAAAGTATCAGTGAAATAGTCGGCCCACGCTGCATCGAGTCGTCCGCTAACTTTGATGACGAGGTATTTTCCTCTCTTCCCGGAGTGAAGTTCCATAAACGGATCAGATTATTTGTTTTTGAAAACGACAGCTTTTTTGACAAAATTGTCTGACATTTTAAGCTGATATTTTTTAGCCATTTCAGGATTATAGATCAGTTTTTCATTTTGCGTATTTTTGAAAGGGATGCTGCCGGGGTTCTTTCCCGCTAAAACAGCTAAGACCAGAGCGCCGGCTTCAACTCCGGCATCGTAATAATCGCGGGCCAGACAGAGGACGCCGCCCTCTTTCATCTGATCACTGTCAAAGACATAAACAGGTAAATTATTATCGGAAGCCTTGCGTGCTATCAGGGCAAAGCCCGGTCGGGTGAGGTTGTCGACAATCTGGCAGACAAGCTGTATGTTGTTTCTGCACAGTTCGGTAGCCGCCTGTGTAATCTCGGAGCTGGATGTTACCGGGATGGCCACCAGTTCAATGCCCAGGTTCTGAAGCGCCTCCCTGAACCAATCCTTGTACAGGACGCTGTTAATTTCTGCAGGCGTGAAAAGTGTACCGACCCGCTTCACCGATGGCAGCGTTTCCTTTATCAAAGCAGCCATTCCACCGAAAGGAGAACGCGTAGTAATCCCGGTTACGTTGGGTAAATGGTCTGACTCGGATTTTCCGGCACCTGCTTTAACACCATCACCAACACCGGTAAAGATGATTTTGGTGTCGACTCCTGCCTGTCTGACAGCCGCCTGCAGGGCCGGCGTAGAGATAACTACCAGGATGTCTGCCTGATCCGATTTTATGGTAGTCATGATGCTCGATAAGGTAGACATATCACCTTGCGCATTGTAATATTTCAGTTCAAAATCTTTTCCTTCCTTCAGCCCGGCGTTCTTTATGCCATCCATAACACCTTCCCTGCAACGCTCGGCAAATTCTGTTTCGCTGTAAAGTACGAGTCTCATTCTAAAATGCCGGATAGGTTGCATTTTAACTTTTATGTCGTTTGCTTCTCCTGCTTTTGGTTGGATTTTATCTTGCACCAGACTGGAAGTTGCCACTTTTGCCTCCTTGCCTGCGGCGTCCTGTTTCTTCAGTATTTCAAGAATGTTGTCGCTTAAATGCCATGATTTGCCAAGGGTAGAAAGCACTTCTTTGTTTATTTTTAGCTCTTCGGGGATCACATTCTCAATCCTGAATTCAGATGGACTCTTTCCTCCGAGTACTTCTGCCGCCATATTGGCTGTGTAAACGCCAACAGTATGGTAGTTGGCGCCGATGCCGAAAAGTGCCCCATGGCTCGCATCAACTGGATCGTTTGTAAAAACCGGTATCCCGGATTGCTTTGCCAGATTGATAATCATACCGGCAGATGACATGGCCACGGTATCGCCACCAATCCAGACTGCCTCTATCCCTTTGGCCATCAGAGACCGGGCCGCTTCGGCAACTTCTGAGGTATTGGTGGCAATGGCTTCAACCAGTGTGACTCCTAATTCATTGCAAATTTTGCGGGCCTGATTTAGGCATGCCTCAGAACACTGTTCTCCCGGATTCCATACAACGCCTACTTTTTTGATGTTGGGCTGTAGCTCGCGAAGGATCTGAAAGGCGCTCTTCACGGGTTGAAAGGTTCCGATTCCTGTCATATAAGGCGGATGCTGATTTGGCCCGGGACCGGTAATACCCACACCGGTGCCATACGGGTCGGTTACTGCTCCGAAAACATGCAATTTGCCAGTTGAGATGTTGGCTTTGGCGAAAGTCTGAAGGGACAAAGTACTCGAAGTGATCACCAATGTATAAGGTCCGTTTACTATTTCCCTGGCAATGGTATTTGCCGTGGCAAGATCGCCCTGCGGATTGAAGATTCTGATATTTTTCTTGTCGGGAGCAACAAATCCCAGTTCCTGCAACCTATCGGTTATCCCGGCAACATGGTTGTCGATCAGAGGTGTCGACCTGATTTGCATGATGGCAATGGAGGGGTAACGATTTTGTTCAATCGTTTTTATGTTTCCTTTTCGTTGCCCTAAATCCGATATGAGCAAAAGCAGGGAGGCACCCAGAATCAGTGCAATTGCCAGCCAAAGGTCTTTGATAAGGTTCCGCATTATTGAAAGTTTATTGTCTGAAAGTAATCATTATAAGCGTCATTTTGTTCAAGAGACACAGGTTTTTTTTCGAGGATGATGGATGGTTTTTAGGTCTGAGTGAACGAAAGTGACTAAAGTGAACTAAAGTGACTAAAGTGAACTAAAGTGACTAAAGTATTTCGCAACAATAAGAAATTGTGCGGAGTCCCTAACTTTAAGTACTCCAAACTCCAAGTACTCTAAGTACTTTTTTATGTATTTTTGCATCATGGTAAAATTACACGACACCTCCATCAAAAAGGAGAAAGTCATTCTGGTCGGATTAATCTATGGTAAACAGGACGAACGGGTGGTCAACGAGTACCTCGACGAACTTGAATTTCTGGCTGAGACTGCCGGCGCCGAAATTTTTGAGCGATTTACCCAACGTCTGGTGAATCCTCATCCAGCCACTTTCGTTGGCTCAGGCAAGCTACAGGAAATCCTTGATTTTGTTACCGTCCACGAGATCGACTCCGTCATTTTCGATGATGAATTATCGGCTACTCAGCTAAGGAACATTGAAAAGGTGATCGAATGCAAGATTCTGGACCGCACGAATCTGATCCTCGATATTTTTGCCAAACGTGCCCGGACAGCCCATGCCAAAACCCAGGTAGAGCTGGCGCAATATCAATACCTGCTGCCTCGGTTAACCCGTATGTGGACTCACCTCGAGCGTCAGCAAGGGGGAATTGGTATGCGCGGTCCGGGAGAATCGCAAATTGAGACCGATAAACGAATTATCCTTGATAAGATCTCATTACTGAAAAGCGATCTGGTCAAAATCGACAAGCAGATGAGCGTTCAGCGGAAGAACCGTGGGAACATGGTTCGGGTGGCTTTGGTCGGATACACAAATGTCGGCAAATCAACCATCATGAACATGATCAGCAAGTCTGAGGTTTTTGCCGAGGACAAGCTTTTCGCAACGCTGGATACTACTGTACGAAAGGTTGTTATTGGCAATTTGCCATTTTTATTGACGGATACGGTAGGTTTTATCCGCAAATTGCCCCACCATCTGGTCGAGTCCTTTAAATCGACTCTTGACGAGACCCGGGAATCGGATATCCTGATTCATGTGGTAGATATCGCGCACCCCGGGTTTGAAGATCAGATAGAGGTAGTGAACAAAACCCTGGCAGATATTGGCGCATCTGATAAGCCAATGATCTACCTGTTCAACAAGATTGACGCGTTTTCACACGTCGAAAAGGAGGAAGATGACCTTACTCCTTGCACGAAAGAGAATAAAAGCCTTGAAGAGTGGAAGGATTCCTGGATGGCCAAAGAGACCGGGAATGCGATCTTTATCTCTGCCAAACAGTTGATTAACATCCCTAATTTTAAGCGGAAACTGTACGAAGAGGTGAAGAAAATCCATGTCATGAGATTTCCCTTCAACGACTTCCTCTTCCCTAATTTCGAAGATTAGAAGAAAGTACTTAGAATACTTAGAGTACTTCAAGTACTTAAAGTTATTGAACTCTGGAAATCTAAGGTGTATATATTTTTTACCTGGATATCTAAAATTTTTGACTCCAATCTCTAAGTCGTTGTAACTCTAAGTACTCCAAACTCTAAGTACTCGAAGTACTTCTTACTTCACGACCCCCTCTTTTACCAGATATTCCGCGATCTGTACTGCATTTAGTGCGGCACCTTTCTTGATCTGGTCGGATACCGTCCAGAAGACAAGTCCGTTGGGGGAGGTCAGGTCTTTGCGAATTCTTCCAACAAATACCTCATCGCGACCCGCCAGAAACAGTGGCATTGGATACTGTTTTTCTGCCGGATTGTCGATCACAATTACCCCTTCGGCTTTTTCGAATGCAGCCCTCGCCTGTTCGACGGTGACCTCATTTTCTGTCTCTACCCATATGGCTTCTGAATGGGCGCGCATCACAGGTACCCTCACCGCTGTAGCGCTTACCAGGATATCAGAATGCATGATTTTGCGCGTTTCGTGAAACATCTTCATCTCCTCCTTGGTGTAGTCATTGTCGAGGAAAACATCGATGTGCGGAATCAAGTTCTGAACAATCTGGAAGGCAAATTTCTTTACCGTAGGCTCTTCATTGTTGGCAACCTGCACTGTTTGCATTTGTAGCTCATCCATGCCGGAAGCTCCAGCTCCACTGGCACTCTGATAGGTTGAGATATGTACTTTTTTGATATGAGAAAGTGCTTCAATCGGTTTCAGCGCTACCACCATCTGAATAGTTGTGCAATTTGGATTTGCAATGATGCGACGAGGCATATTTTTTGCGTCAGCAGCATTGACCTCCGGAACGACCAGCGGAATATCCGCTTCCATCCTGAAGGCACTTGAGTTATCTATCATGATAGTGCCAAATTTTGTAATGGTCTCAGCATAATCTTTCGAAATGCCGGCACCGGCAGATACCAAGGCAATATCGATTCCCTTGAAATCATCGTTGTGTTGCAACTCTTTTACAGTGAGTGTTTTGCCCTTAAAATTATAAGTAGTTCCACTGCTTCTGGCCGATCCGAAAAGCACCAGCTCATCCAAAGGAAAATTACGCTCAGCCAGGACTTTTAAAAACTCCTGGCCTACGGCTCCACTTGTTCCAACGATAGCTACTTTCATGACTTTTTTATTTTACTGTTGTTATATTTTTTTTATTCGTTATTGATCCGGCAATGGGTTAACTTTAATAGAATAACTGAGGGATCAAAGTCAAATTGTCATCTCAAAGGACAAAATTAAATAATATTCTTATTATTTTCCAAAAAATGGCATTATTTATTTACACTTTTATTTTTTTATTCCCCTCATTCGGATCAATCGAAAGCAGAATGGTGATAAATGAGATTATGGCAGATCCTACACCGGTAGCAAGCCTGCCAGATCGTGAATACATCGAATTATACAATGCAGGAGACGCAACCATTAATCTTAAAAATTGGATTCTTGAGTTGGGCAGCAAACAAAAGAGTTTACCTGATGTGATGATTGTTCCGGGAGGATATTTGTTGGTGACGGCTCCGGGAGGAGCCAGGGATCTTATTCAATATGGGAAAGTGATTGAAATATCCGGATTTACGCTAACGAATTCAGGGCTTAAACTTTCCTTATACAATCCTGAAAAACTGCTGGCGGATCAGGTTAGTTACGACCCTGCCATGCACAAAAAGGGCTATGAAGATGGTGGCTTTTCACTCGAAAGGATTGACCCAAATCGAATTTGTGGTCAGCATGACAATTGGGTTACAACTTTGTCTTCAAGGGGCGGTACACCCGGGGCAGAAAATTCTGTCAGAGCGATCAACAATGACCTGATGCCACCGAAAATTATTGCCGGCAAGTTTGCCGATCGGGTTTGTGCAGAGATTCAGCTTTCCGAAAGTGTCCTCCTGCCGGCAGTGAAAACTGATATCATAAGCCAAATAACTGCCGGTGTGGCAATTGACTCAATTACCTTTGATCCGATTTCGTTGATGATGAAGATTTGGTTTCGTCCGTCAACAATCACTAATGGTCAGAGATATTCCCTAACCCTACATGGATTGAAGGACGAATGCGGCAATATCATGCCTGACTATCCGCTAAAATTTGGTTATTATCTACCTAAAAAGTCGGATTTGCTGGTAAGCGAAGTATTGTTTAATCCTTATCCTGACGGTTCAGATTTTGTTGAGATATACAATAATAGTAGGCATGAAGTGGATTTGTCGGGCTTATTTCTGGCAACCCGCGATGAAACCAAAGCCTTGAAACAGGTCTATCCCTTGTCCGTTTCGCAGCAGTACATGTCAAATGACACCTATCTTGCTGCAACAAAATCCCGCGAGGGAATCCTTTATTTTTATAAATCGAAGTGCGAATCATGTATCCTTGAAATGGAAAATTTCCCATCACTTACCGATTTGTCGGGAACTGTAGTTCTACTAAACCAGAATCTGGAGGTGATTGATGAGATGGACTATTCAGATGGGATGCATCATCCGTTTATCACCGAAACGGAAGGGATCTCTCTGGAAAGGATTAGCTTTTACAATCCCTCCTCTCAGAAGGGAAACTGGCATTCGGCTTCCAAGAGTGTTGGTTTTGCCTCTCCCGGCTACAAAAATTCTGTGAGTGAAGTGACTGATTCTATCAGTAGCATGATCGAAGTTGATCCGCTTGTTTTTTCTCCGAATGGAGATGGCATGAACGATCAATTGAATATTTACCTTAAAACCGGAGAACCCGGATGGCTATTAAATATAACGATTCTGAATTGTGCCGGTAGAGTTATCAGAAAATTGGCCAATAATCAAACCTCCGGCAGTTCAGATCAATTAATTTGGGATGGGTTAGATGGTGATTTTCAAAAAGTTAATCCTGGAATATATTTATTGCATATTACGTTGTTTAGTCAGACTGGAAAACTATCGATTAGACGTGTTGCCTGTGTCGTTACAGATCATTTATAATTTTTCTAATTTTGAGTCAGTAAACTGTAACGATATTAAATTGTATCTTATGGAACGCAGAAAATTTATCTCATCCGGCATTGGTGCAGGCATTGCAACCGGTGCTGCTATCACATTTGGCGGAATTGATAACCTGATGGCAGGGAATGCTGCACTTCCTTATGATTTGATCGCTGTACGCGGAGGAGAGCCGGATGTCATGTTCGACAAAGGCATCGAAGCTATGGGGGGTATGTCACAGTTTGTCAAACCCGGACAAAAGGTTGTAATCAAACCAAATATTGGTTGGGACAGGGTTCCGGAGCGTGGCGCAAATACCAATCCAATTCTCGTTAAACGAATTGTTGAGCAGTGTTTGAAAGCCGGTGCAAAGGAAGTTTTTGTCTTCGATCATACCTGTCATGAGTGGACCAAATGTTACAAGAATTCGGGTATAGAAGCTGCGGTAATTGCGGCCGGAGGTAAAATGGTTCCCGGAGACAGCGAGAGGTATTATCAGAAGGTTGAAGTCACTGGTAGCTCCAAGCTCAAGGAGATGAAAATACACGAGCTGTTACTCAGTGCTGATGTGTTTATCAATGTTCCGATTTTAAAAAATCATAGTTCATCAAAACTCTCCATCTCCATGAAAAATATGATGGGATGCGTTTGGGATCGGGGATTTTGGCATAAAAATGACCTTCACCAGTGTATTGCAGATTTCCTCCACTATAAAAAACCCAATTTGAATGTGGTTGATGCGTATTATGTGATGAAACAAAACGGTCCCATGGGTGTCTCGCTGGACGATGTTGTAACTATGAAAAGTCTTATTCTTTCGAGGGATATCGTAGCCGCTGATGCTGCTGCGACAAAATTTTTCGGCAAAGAGCCTGCAGATATCAACCATATTCAGTTGGCCAATGCTGCGGGTTTGGGCGAAATGGATCTTTCCAAATTGAACATCAACCGGATTAACCTGTAATGAATTTTCTTTTTCTGAAAAGGTTGAGGGTTGGTCTCGCCATCTTCTTTCTTCTTTTACTGTTTTTTCTATTTGTTGATTTTCGGAAGAGCTTTTCATCTGATTTTTATCAGATGGGTATATTTCTGCAGTTTATTCCATCGATCATCAAAACCATTTCCATTTCCGGAGTAATAGATTTTGGCTTTGTGGTTGTTTTGCTTCTGACTATCCTTTTTGGAAGGGTCTATTGTTCAATGTTATGCCCACTTGGGATTATGCAGGATTTTATTTCCCGGATCTCCGGCAAAACGCGAAAAAAGAGCAAGTTCAAATACCACAAAGCCTGGACGATCCTAAGGTATGGCCTTTTGGTGTTAGTTCTTCTTCCTCTTTTTTTCGGAAGCATCACGCTGATTACTTTTCTGGATCCATACAGCCTTTTTGGAAGGATTTCTACTCTTTTGTTTAAGCCTGTTGTTGTGGTCGTTAACAATGTTTTCGCAGCTGGGTTTGCCAAGGCGGATATTTATAACTGGTTGTACCGCTATGACATGGTTCCCGTTCACCCTGCAATTCTTGTGATTACCACCTTGTTCTTCGCATTCATTGCCTGGACCTCTTTTTATCGTGGGCGGCTATATTGCAATACGGTTTGTCCGGTTGGAACTTTTTTAGGCTTCATCTCAAAATTTGCCATTTTTAAAATCGGGATTAATAAGAAACAATGCACCCATTGTGGAAGATGTGCACGCGTGTGCAAGGCGGAATGTATCGAAGTAAAGAGTCAAACCATTGACTATAGTCGTTGTGTCGCCTGTTACAACTGTTTAACAGTTTGCTCTGAACATGCCATGAACTATCATCCAAAAGCAGGTAAAACTTTCGAAAACCCCATAAGTTTGTCACCTAAAACGGAGATTAAGTCCGAAAATTTTGTGTCAGATCCTTCTAAAAGGAACTTCCTGATTACTTCAGTCATTGGTGTTGCGGCATTGTATGGATTTAAAGCCGCGGATTCAATTCCGGCGGATAAAAAACCCAAACTAATTGTACCGGTACCCAAAGGCCGGAGCACCATCCCGGAGAAAAAAACTTCCGCAGTTTCGCCTCCCGGTTCAAGATCTGTTGGTCGTTTCAACAAGATTTGTACCGGTTGTTCTTTGTGCGTTTCGGCTTGTCCGACGAAAGTTTTGCAGCCCTCATTTCTTGAATTCGGTTTGATTGGTGTAATGCAGCCACATATGGCCTATCGGAAAGGCCTTTGCGAATTTGATTGCACCCTTTGCAGTGATGTTTGTCCGACGGGAGCAATTGTCCCGATCACCATGGATGCCAAACACTTACTTCAGATCGGTCAGGTCCAGTTCGAAAAGAAAAATTGTATCGTCGAGACAGAGAAGACTGATTGCGGAGCATGTTCTGAACACTGTCCAACCAAAGCGGTGCATATGGTTCCTTACGGCAAGTTATTCATACCTGAGATTGACCGGAAAATATGTGTCGGATGCGGTGCATGCGAATATGCTTGTCCGACGACACCTTTCAAAGCGATCTATGTCAATGGCAACCCTACTCACCTTGCCGCCGAAAAGCCAAAAACGGAGAAAGCGAAGAATGCGCTGAAAGAGGGGGAGTTTCCGTTTTAGCCAGAATGCTCATTCATATATTTCCTTTCTGTCTCCAGCATCTATAACAGTAACGGTAAGGATCTTGTCACTAATTTCGTAGATAATGCGGTAATTCCCTTCTCTGATCCGATAACCCGGCCTTCCTTTAAGTTTTTTGCATCCTAAAGGACGTGGATTATTTGCCAAAGAGGCTATGGATGCCATTATTTTCCGGTAATTTTTTTCTGGAATATTTTTAAGTTGTTTAAATACAGCTTTCTCAATAAAGATTTTATAAACGACCATCACGCAGAAGATCTAATTCTTTGATAGCCTGCTCAAAAGGTATTGGCTCGCTTTTGTAAGATTTAGCACGGTCATATGCTTTAATGTCTTCTAATTCTTCGAGTCCTTCCATTATTTTTTCATAATCCCGAATGGGCAGAATGACACTCATTTTTTTACCGGAAGTATCAGTAATGTATTGTGTTTTCATGTTTGTCAATTAGAACAAAATTTGTAACAGTTTGACAAAAATACAAAAATAAATATTTGCAATTGACCTGCTCCTAAGGATGTATCCTAAAATCCGGGAATTACCGGTTCGCTTTGGTAAACTTCAATCTAGGTTTTATAAACTTATTTTTTTTGCCTTTATCATCCTTTCTTTGCCTTGAAGATCCTTCCTGGTATGGATTTCTTCAAAGCCGTATGATTCTAACAGCTTGCCGGTTGCTTCGCCCATTTTTTCGTTGATTTCTAAATATAAACTACCATGATGGTGAAGGTGAGCGGCGGCAAATTGTGCAATTGTGCGGTAAAAAATCAACGGATCGTTGTCTGGAACAAAGAGTGCCACATGGGGTTCGAAGTCGACCACATTTTTTTCCATCAAATCAGACTCTTCCATCAGAACATAAGGCGGATTGCTTACTATGACATCCCATTTTGTATGTTTGGTTATCCCGGTAGGGTGGAAAATATCCTGCTGTGAGAAATGGACTTTGGAATCATTTCTTGAGGCATTGCGCTCCGCAATTTTCAAAGCATCCTCTGAAATATCCCAACCTTCAACCCTGTCTAAGAGCATATTTCTATCTATGGAGATTGGAATGCATCCGCTTCCGGTGCCAATGTCCAGCAGACTGCTGCAATGTCCCTTCTCTTCCGAGATGATCCAGTCGACCAATTCTTCAGTTTCTGCCCTTGGAATCAGCACGCCGGGAGAGACATTAAATTTCAGTCCGAAGAATTCGGTCTCGCCGAGAATATACTGAATGGGTTCATAGGCGATAAGCCGGTTTAAGATTTCCCCTATTTGCATTATCTTTGGTTCAGCGAGTGGAGTCGTCTGGTTCAGGTGTAATCGCAATGGAGACAGGCCTGTAACATGCTCCAGGATAAGCCGCGAAAGACTTTCCACCTCTGAGGGGGGATATATGGGAGCAAGTTTCTCCCTGATTATTTTTTTAGTATTCAACATGGCAGAAAATGCAAAAATAGGGAAACAGCGCAATTTTGATGCTGCTCCAACAGAAGAAAAATTTATGGTGCGTGCCGTCGAACTGGCCAAGTCAGGAATGGGGCAAGTTGCTCCCAATCCGATGGTTGGATGTGTTATCGTGCACAATGGGTTGATCATTGGCGAGGGTTATCACAGAAAATATGGAGAAGCTCATGCCGAAGTGAATGCCATCAATGCGGTTAAAAATGCCGAATTGCTTGTTGAATCAACCATGTATGTAACCCTGGAGCCATGTTCTCACCATGGAAAGACACCCCCCTGTGCCGATTTGGTCATCAAATCTGGAATTCCAAAAGTTGTGATCGGCAGTACTGACCCTAATGAAAAAGTTTTTGGCAGAGGAATTGAAAAGTTAAAACGTGCAGGTTGTGAGGTCGTTGTAGGATTGCTCAAAGAGGAATGCGACAGGATGAACCGCCGCTTTCTGACTTTTCATCAAAAGAAAAGGCCGTATATCATATTGAAATGGGCACAGACGGAGGATGGCTTTATTGACCGTTCGCGCGAGGAGGCGGAGTTTGGTAGGCCGACCTGGATCACCAACGATCTTTCCAGGATTGCTGTCCACAAGATGCGTTCTGACGAGGCCGCCATTCTGGTAGGAACTAATACTGCCTTGAAAGACAATCCATCACTCACAGTCCGGGAGTGGAGAGGCAATCATCCGCTTAGAATGGTGCTCGACAGAAGGGGGATCCTTCCGGAAGCTACATTGTTGCTGGATCAGTCGACCGAGACACTGGTTTTTACAGAAGCAGAGATGGAGTCAAAGCCAAATCTGGAATATGTCGGGATTCATTTTGACGACAAAATGCTAAACGAAATCAACTCCCTTCTTCATGCAAGAGGAATTCAATCGCTTTTGATTGAGGGCGGTAAATCTTTGCTGGAATCTTATATGCGTGTAGGATTGTGGGATGAAGCACGCATTTATATCGGCAACGCCAGATTTGGCACCGGCATCAAAGCACCCGAAACCGATTGGACTTTGGATAGGGAGGAAGCGCTGGACGACAGTTTGATGCGGATATACTACCGGAATGTGAAAAAGACCTGACAGGTTTTCAAAACCTGTCAGGTCTGACATCGGGAACCGGTTCCCACGCTACATATTCCACACTCATTTCTCAACTTTTAACTTTAACTCTGCATTGGCTTTACTCTGTGCACTCCAGATGCTGGCATTTAACTCAAACCCGATCAGCAGGATAAGCGCCATGAAATAGAACCAGAGCATCACCACCACCAGGGTGCCGATTGATCCATAAAGGGTATTGTATTTTCCAAAATTGTTGATATAAAAGGAGAATCCAACAGAGATCAGAATGGAAAGAACAGTGGCCAATGTTCCTCCCGCAGAAATAAACCGAAACCTCATTTTGCGCGCCGGGGCAAAATAAAAAAGGAAAGCAAAAGCAAAAAAGAAGAGCAAAAGTATCACAAGCCATTTTCCACCCATCAATAAATAAATGATGTAATCGGAACGAATGTATTGCTTGGCAAGTAAAAATTCCAGACTGTGCTGGGAGACCGTTATCAGGGCAACACTCAGGGTTGTCAGGGTGGTCATGATCAGGGATAAACCAAAAGCGGTAAGGTACAAGCCCACAATATTACGGGTCTCAGTGGCATGAATGGTTCCATTGAAAGCTACAATTATGGAGACCAAACCATTGGTGGAAAAGATAAAAGCAGCAAAGAATCCCATCGAAAGTAAACTTCCGCGTGGTTGAGTCACAATGTCCTGTATCGTGCTCTGAATGGCAAGATAGGCGTTATCCGGTAGGACGCTTTGAATCAGTTTCATCAACTCTACCTGGAAATTATCGATGGGGATGTATGGAATCAGCGTAAAGAGAAAAATGATAGCAGGGAATACTGCCAGAATGAAATTAAAGGCAATGGCTGAGGCTCTGGTAGTAATCGCCCCGTCTACAATCCCACGGTAGAAAAAAAGAGCGACATCGTACAATGGCAAACCATCGAAAAATGGCACGGTAATTTTTTTGGCCTTTAGTACAACCCGGGCCGGAATTTTCTTTATCCAAATTTTCGCTGATTCGATTACGCTTAGCATGCAATACTTTTTTGCTAGTCCTTCTCTATTCTTAATTGTACCAACATGGGCTTGTTGGCAAAAGTTTTGAGCATAAAATAGATCCGGAAATTGGCATTGGCCGTCTGCAATTTGCCTATTCCATATACAGAATCTGTCCCACCCTGATGCGTCAGCTTAAAATCGACCGGCTTGTTTTTGATGAAAAAATCATTGAGGATCATCTCGCCCTGCTCCTTCGAGCATACGTTCTCCTTGTCCAGGATGACCAGTTCAACATTGTCATTGAAACAGGAGGCAACCATTTTCGCATTTCCTGATTTTAAACCGGATCCGATCTGGGCTGGGATCTGTCCTTCACTTCTGCCTGCCAGAAGCATAAGGATAAGAAAAGTTGCCAAAGAGAAAGAGATATTCTTCATCACACTTTTTTTGAACTGTTTGATATCATAAAAATGGCGTAAGAGTGTCAAATATAGCCAATACCTGCAAATTTTATATCCATTTTTATGACATGTGTAAAAATAACATTACTTTGTAGGTTCTCTAACAATTATCATGCCGTGCGGATAACCTTATTATTGGTTGGAGCCACAGATAAAAAATACCTCCTCGAGGGGATTGAAGATTACCGGAAAAGGTTGATCCACTACCTTCCTTTCGAGATCAGGGTGATAGCAGACATCAAAAATAGCCGTCATCTTTCAACTGATCAGCAAAGGGATCGGGAAGGAAAGAGTATTCTTGACCAAGTCTCTACAGGAGATGAACTGGTACTATTGGATGTTGATGGAACAGAATTATCCTCTACAGGTTTGGCTGTTTGGGTTCAGAAAAGAATGCTGGCAGGTACACGACAGGTTATTTTTGTTGTGGGCGGTCCTTATGGGTTTTCGGAAGCCGTTTACCAAAGGGCAGACAGCAAAATGTCTCTGTCCAAGTTGACTTTTCCGCATCAGTTGGTCCGGCTGATTTTTATTGAACAATTGTACCGTGCCATGACAATTATCAAAGGAGAACCATATCACCATGCTTAAAAGTAAAGGAAATATTATTCCCGGATTTGTCTTCCTCATGATGGCAGTATTGGCATTGATATGCTCTCTCTGTATTGGCCCGTTATTTTTTTCTGAGCCGGGTCAGAAAGCAGAAGGAGAACGTATCTTCAAAGTTTTTGAGGGAAAAGAGAAGACCATCAGGGCAGAAATGGATCAGATCGGCAATAAACTCTCCAAATCTAACGAGGGAAAGGAACTCTGGTTAGAATCCGTTGGAGCAGAGCAAGAAAACAACGGACTTTTTTATACAGTTTCATCCCACGATTCGTTGATTTACTGGAGCTCATCCCTCATCGCATTTGACAACCAAGATGAACAAATCAAACAGGAAGGGAAACTCAGAAAATTGCCTACCGGATGGTTTTATGTTTTCAGCAAACAGGCGGATGATTATACTATTGCGGGTTACATGCTGATAAAAAGGGACTTTCCCTACCAGAACCGGTACATTCAATCTTCCTTTCAAGAGGATTTTCGCCTTTCAGATCAGTGCGAAGTAGTCAAAGATCAGAAACCAGGCACCATTCAAGTATTTTGCCGGGAGGGGAAATTTCATTTTGGGATACAGTATAAAATCATGCAGTATGGGACATCGCGAGCGGAAATTCCTGCATTTATTTTTTTCATGCTTTTTGTAGTACTACTATCTATGCAGGTCCATCGTTGGATTTGTGACCTGAAATTGAAATCACTTGCAAAATTTTTCATCTCAATCACGTTTGCCGCATCATTTTATCTGCTGCTTAACTATTTCAAGTTTCCTGACGTAGTCTATACCGGAAAACTATTTGCACCTTTTCATTTTGCCTGGGGAAAAGCACTTTCTTCGATGGGAGATTACCTGCTTTTGTCCTTTTTCCTCCTTTTCGTATCCCAATCTTTTTTTTACATGTTTAGAAAGGAACGAAATATTACACTTTTCTCAACCTTGAATCTCTTCTACATTTTTTTTGTCTCAATATTTTTCATAGTTTCTATACGCCTTTTCTTGTTGCTACTGAATAATTCAGACGTATCGTTGGAATTTTATAAGAATTACACTCTTTCAGTTCCCAATATTTTGGCATCAGTTTGTATTGCCATGCAGATGGTTGGCCTTGGAGCGATTTTTATAAGGATAAAGTGTTCAATTCAAAGAGGGGGAAAATCCCTGGCAATTTTTGTTCCGGTCCTCATATCATTCTTATTTCTTTGGTTGATTCTGGTTTTTGCCGGATTGAATATTCCTCTATGGTTGGGTATCATTTATCTGGTAGTGGTTCTTCTAATCGACCAGGCAGGGGTCGACCTCTTGTCAAAATATAAGCTCACTGCTTTGCTTGGCTATGGTCTCTTGCTTGCTTTCGGACTGAACATGGTCGCTGAAAACCAGATTGAAATAAAAAGAGCGGACATTCAGAAGGTGATGGCCGTTACACTTGCCACGGAACGTGATCCCGCTGCCGAAATATTTTTATCTGATTTTGAGTCAAAGGTTGCCAAAGATTCACTGATTCTGATGTTTACGACCCCTCCCTATCAGAAATTGGAATCCTATCTAAAGCAAAATTATTTCACCGGCTTTTGGAGTAACTATGAACTCCAGGTAACTGTATGCGCAGCTACTGATAGTGTTTATCTGCCAAACGATCGACTGAAATATCCTTGCATCAATTTTTTTAATGAATTGAAAACATCCAAAGGGGTGATTCTGACAGGATCCGAATTCTATTTCATGGATCGCTTAAATGGAAGGATCTCTTATCTTGGGGAATTGCACCTTTACGACAGACAGAATAGAAAGCCGCTTATTGCCTTTATCGAACTCAACTCTAAAATTGTTCCTGAAGGAAAGGGATATCCGCAATTGCTTATGGATCAGCAAGCTGCCAGAAAGAATCGGAACAATGGCTACAGCTATGCCAAATATTTCGACAACAAGCTTGTCGACCGTGGAGGATCCTGTTTGTATGATCCTGCCATCCCGGCCGGTTTAAATTTTCAAAGGGAATTCACCTATTATGAAAAGGGGGGCTTCTCACATTGTGTCTACAAACGAAGTGGCGAGAATTATGTCGTAGTGAGTTATCCCATTGCCTCTTTGGTGGAGAAGGGCAGAGGTTTCCCAACGCTTTTCCTTTTCATCTATCTTCTTGGATTTTTATGGATTGTCTTCAATCAGCTGATGAAACTTGTCCCAAAAAACAGACTGGAACTTAGGGGAAAGATTCAATTCACGCTGGTTGCAACCTTGTTGGTTTTGCTTTTCATTATCGGTTTGGGGCTTATCAGATACAATTATCTTGAATTGCAGCAATCATTGAAAGAGGAACTTAACCAGAAAGTGAGGGCTATTTCATCCGAACTGGGATTGAGGGTTGGTCATTCCGCAAGGCTTGACTCATTGCATGCTTTTCTGGGCGATCAGTTGGTGGAAATATCGGATATTACCTGGACCGACATCAACGTTTATGATTTGAAAGGTAAATTGGCAGCTTCTTCCCGCAAGGAGATTTTCGAGCAGGGACTCACTTCCGATCGAATGGACTCCAGAGCTTATCAGGCAATGTGTATTCAGGGAGGCGCTACCTATTTACACAATGAGAATCTTGGTAAAATGGAATTTTTCTCAGTGTATGCGCCACTTTTCAATGAGTTGGAAGAATTGGTGGGTTACGTTAATCTGCCTTATTTTAACAGGCAGGATGAGTTCACCAGGCAAGTCACAGGATTCATCGTTGCTTTTATTAACCTCTATATTTTGCTGGTCCTGCTCACCATGGTCGTTGCCTTGGCCATCAGTACAAAATTGACAGTTCCGTTGTTGCAGTTAGAGCAGAAGTTGCAGGGGATTGCCTTTGGAAGGGAAAATGCCAGGATAGAATACCATGGAGAAGATGAAATTGGACGTCTTGTTGAGGCATACAATAAAAAGGTGGCAGAACTTGCCGATAGCGCGGCCATGTTGGCCCGTTCTGAAAGGGAATCGGCATGGAAGGAGATGGCCAGGCAGATTGCCCATGAGATCAACAATCCACTCACTCCGATGAAATTGAACGTTCAATACCTTCAAAAGATCAAAAATGAAGGCTCTCCCAATTTTGATGAATATTTTAATCGGGTAACCCGGATGCTGGTAACCCAGATTGATGCGTTATCCTCTATTGCATCGGCCTTCTCAGATTTCGCCCGATTACCCTCTACACGCATTGAACCTGTTGAAATGACCGGACTGCTCAGAGAAGTTGCCACGCTATTTGAGGCGCCCGGCGAGTATTCGCTAACCGTGGAGTGTCCCGACAGGGAGGTCTATGTGTCAGGAGACCGTGATCAGTTGCGTAGGGCACTGGTAAATATTGTCCGGAATGCAACGCAGGCCATACTCAATCAGGTCGATGGTTCCATCCGGTTAACTTTGGAAATAGCCGAAAATCAGGTAAAAATTGCTGTCATTAACAATGGGCCTGGTATACCGGAGGCTGACCGATCCCGTCTGTTTGAGCCCAATTTCACCACCAAGAGTGGCGGAATGGGGCTTGGACTGGCTATTACCAAATCCATTATTGAAAATTACAAAGGTGAGATCAGGTGTGAAAGTATGCCCGGAAAGACAATTTTTTTAATGAAATTTCAACTTTTATTCTCATAAAGTCAACTTTTTTAAATTGATAAATTACTAGTTATTAATAATTTACATTTTATGTAAAGGAGTCGTGTGTATTTTAATGATTATTTTTTTGTTCACTAGTCTTGAACAATTATGTAATTCAATTGTTTATTATTCGTTTTAGTTCAAACTTGAATCTTATGAAAAAGTCTTTCCTTACTTTTTTTGCCCTACTGGTAACGCTAATGACATTCGCTCAAAAGGCGAGTAATGTTGCTATTAACACAGACGGCTCGCTTCCGGATAATTCGGCCATGCTTGATGTGAAGAGTTCAAACATGGGGATACTGTTTCCGAGGATGTCCGAAACCCAGCGAAACAAACTCTCCTCGCCGGCAACCGGATTGTTGATTTACAACAGTACGACGAATCAGTTCAATTATTACGCAGGGGAAACATGGAATAAAATAGAAGGTACGGAGGCTGGCACCGCAAGCGGTTCAGATGCGCCGGGAGGAGGCGTTTCAATGAGTGTGGGTATTAACGTTGACGCGGACAAATCAGCCATGCTGGATGTTTCAAGTACGACCAAAGGTGTTTTAATTCCCAGGACGTTACCCCAATCGATTACTTCGCCTGCAACAGGTTTGATTATTTTCAATACAGCTACCAACAAAATAAATTATTACAACGGTTCGCAATGGAAGGTCATTTGTTCAATATCCACAAAAACCTTCGGAGCCATTTCTACACAGATTCCAGCCGGATTTGTCGTAAATTCAGGAGGAGGAGCGCCTGCACCATCGGCAGTTCTCGATATTCAATCAACGGATAAAGGGTTGCTGATCCCACGTTTGAATGCCTTTCAGAGAAATGGCATATTACCATCCCCCGGACTCCTTATCTACAACATCAACGCAGCAAACAACCTTCAATTCTGGAATGGTTCAAAATGGTTGTGGATGAATGAGGCTGCCCTTGCCCCAACCAGCGGAACTCATCAGCCTTCTCCTACCGAGATTACCTGGAAATGGAATACGGTTCCGGATGCTTCCGGATACAAATGGAGTACATCCAACAATCTGTCAACGGCAGTTGATATGGGAAATTCAACCTCAAAAACAGAAACCGGTCTTACGAATGGAACCTCTTATACCCGATATGTATGGGCGTACAACTTTTGCGATAATTCTTCGGCTTTAGTCCTGACGGCTACAGCGCAATTTGTTTGCGGCCCATCAGCTATCACGGTGAATCACGTAACCGGTTCGGTAGCTCCGGAAACAAAGACGGTCACCTACGGCACCGTAACAAATATCCCCGGCGAAACCAGTAAATGCTGGATAACCCGAAATTTGGGCGCTTCGCAACAGGCTGGTTCGATAGATGACCACTCGGCGGCTTCAGCAGGCTGGTACTGGCAGTTTAACCGTAAACAAGGCTTTAAACGGGATGGATCGCCAAAAACAGCATGGATTCCAAGTTCGAACGGGAAAACAGGAATCATAGAGTCTTCAGACTGGACGAGTGAGAATGATCCTTGTACAATCGAATTAGGATCAGGCTGGCGCATTCCGACAAGCAGTGAGTGGGACAATGTCATGAACGCAGGTAACTGGAAAGACTGGAATGGTCCATGGAACTCAGGACTGAGATTGCACGGTGCGCTATGCCTGTTTTATGTCTCGGGTCTAGTCGAAGATTGGTACAGCAGCGAGGGCGGTGAATATTGGAGTAGTAGCCAGAAATATCCCAAATATGCGATTCAGCTAATGTTCTATAGTCGCGATTGCAAGGTCTGGAAGGGTCAAGGGTATACAAAAACGGATGGTTATTCGGTGCGTTGTATAAAATAAAAATTAGTTGAATTGCTCTTTCTCGGCTATTTAAATAGGTTAACCAACGCGCATATGTACAAGCCATTTCACAAATTTTTCACAAACGTCCTCCTTCTTGTGGCATTGAGGTCGCTTCTCCCGTTGCCGCTTTTGGCTCAGACCGGAAATGTAGATCTGACGATTCACGTTCGTGGCGTTTATGATAGTAAGGTAACACTCCTGACTCTTTCTGATAAGCGCATTTACACTCCGGTTGACGAAATTCAAGGAATTAAGAATGGGGAAAAAGTAACCATCTCTGTTCCAAAGGAGATTCTTCCGGGTGAGTTTATCCTGAGATTCAATTACCGGGAAACAGAATCGGCTTCGCCTTATCCATCTGAAAAGCCGCTGGTCGTTTCAGGACAGAATCTGGAGATGTGGGTTTCCCCGAAATATAGCGTCCATCCGGATAGCACCTGGTTTCAAAAGGGGGAGAGAGAAAATAGAGCACTTGAAAAATTTTGGATAGAAAATAGCAAATTAAGAGATCCGATGGGATTGCTCCAAAATTTTTTAATGAACTATGATGAAACCGATTCCAAATTCTATCTACAGGGAACGCAGACTTATGAAAAGAGGCGCAGATCCTATAATCAATGGTTAATGAAATTGGTAAATAGAGATACGACCCTGTTTGTCAGGAATTTATTCCGTTTTCAATACCTGCCGCAAATCAACTGGGAAGGAAGTTTAGCTGAGCGGACAAAAAGCATGCTGGACCATTATTTTGATGGAATGGATTTCGCGAATCCACTGGTTATCAAAACTTCCGAATTGAATAAATGGCTTGACAACTGGGTCAACCTATCCGTGGCAGATGCCTCTGAATTTGCCTCACACGATTCCGTGATTGCCCGGGCGGGAGAAATTGCCATCGAAAAAGCGAAAGCGGGTCACCCGCTGGTTTACGGCTGGATGGTGGATTATTTCTACCGGGGATTCGAGGCCAATGGTCTGAATTCCGGTCTCAAAATGCTCGAACCATTCATAAATGACCCCAACTGCCTAACTTCCAAAAGGCTGGAAATCGGAAGGCGTATCCAGGGACTTGCTTCACTTGTCCCCGGTACCAGGGCTCCTGAAATTAAATTGATTTCAGAGGATGGGATGCCTTTCGAGTTGAGCAAATACAGTCCGGACAGCGAATATATCCTCTTGTTGTTTTGGTCGGCAGGGTGCAGTCATTGCGTTGAAATGGCGGATAAAATGTACCCGTGGCAACAACAACCCGGAATCAGTAAAAAACTATCCATAGTCGCCATTAGCTTGGATGACAATGAACCAGATATTAAAAGATGGGAACAAAAGAAGCCGGAACTGAAAGGATGGATGCATTTATCTGCGCCCGAAGGGGTGCAGAGCAAAGTGGCTTCAGACTATTTTGTGCTGGCTACACCTTCAATGTTTTTGATTGAAGGGAAATCCGGAAAAATTATTGCCCTTCCAAATACACTTGATGCCCTTGTCAGTGCCATGAAGTAAAAAAACCTAAGAAGATGAAGAAAATATTCGTTTGCCAAAATCCCGTTATGAAGAGAACATTAATCTTCGCACTTTCAATTCTACTCGCCACCGGACTATCAGCCCAAGGCCTATCCAGTTATGGCGGAAACTTAGGAATAGGGTCAACCTATATGGAGTGGATCAAACTTAGTGGAGACATTGGCAAATACGGCGCACGATCTATCGTGGTCGTTAATGGTGATTTTTACAACAATGAGTCCGCTACTGTTACGCTCACGGGTAAACTAAAGTTGATTGGCAACCTTACAAAAGACGGTACAACAGGAGCTTTATGCACCGGTGTGAATACATACAGCGAAGTGGAATTTGCAGGAGCCGGTGCACAAACCGTAGGTGGAACAAGCACGGCGTCATTTGACTTTTACACGGTCACCATGAATAACTCCAGCGGGGGAGTTTTGGCAAACCGGAGTATATCGGTTAAGAATAATCTCGATTTCCAAAAGGGATTGCTATCTACCGCAGGAACGGCACAAATATCGGTTCTTTCAACTGCGACCATTACCAATGCCGCATCCGATAAATATGTGAATGGGAAATTGTATCAGCAATACACGGCACCGGGCTCAAAAATTTTCCCGATCGGCAAGGGGGGCAACTTCAGGCCGGTGACCGTCATCACATTTTCTGTTGCAGCCATGGGTGTGACAGCAGAACAAATAGAGGGCAAAATGCCGGGGTCTTTACCGGCAAACACGACGATGTTCGATGCCAGATACTGGACAGTAGCCCTGGTGGGTGTAAAAAATGCGGATTTCAAAATTACCCTTAATACTACCGGATTTACTTCCACAAATACACCGGTGATTGTTTCAGGAGATGGGACAACGAATAGTACCAACCCGACCACAACGCCGAATTATACCAATCAAACTGTTTTTAATGTATCAGGCTTGTTCGGATTGGGCGATCTTGCATGCAACAATCCTATATCGGGCGGGACGATTGGCTCTGCCCAAACGGTATGCGCAGGCAGCATACCGGCCACTTTAACCAGTACAGCTGAAGCTTCGGGAAACTTGGGAACGATTGAATACAAATGGCAATCTTCCACAACAAGCGCTATCGCAAATTTCAGTGATATCGCCTCTTCCAATTCAGCAACCTATTCTCCGGGCGCCTTAAGTGCCAATACCTGGTATAAAAGGGTGGCAAGGGTAAGTTGCAAACCCAACTGGACCGGAGCTGTCGAATCCAACGTAATTGCCATGACTATCATTCCAGGTTCCAGGGGAGGTACCCTGGCCGGCTCTGCAAGCGTATGTTCTGGTAATAATAGTACAAACCTCACATTATCCGGTTATACCGGCACGATTCTAAAATGGCAGTCTTCGACCAATAATTGGACAAATTCAACCAATATCGAAAATATTACCGCAACTTATTCTGCTACCAACCTCACGGCAACAACCAAATTTCGTGTCGTGGTGCAGAGTGGGGCTTGTTCGACCGCCAATTCTTCAGATGCAATTATTACAGTGAGCCCGGAGACTGTAGGAGGAACAATTGGAGGTTCTGCTACCGTTTGTGCCACACTCAACAGCACAAAGCTTACACTTTCCGGCCATACCGGGACGATTTTAAAATGGCAATCCTCAACCAACGACTGGGTGACTTCAACCAATATAGCAAATACCAATGCAACATTAACCATTGATAATCTGGCCACAACCACTAAATACCGTGCCGTTTTACAGAGCGGCGTATGCGCACCGGCAAATTCGGCAGAAGCAGTTATCACGGTTAATCCGGCATCAGTAGGCGGAACCGTCATTGGATCAACTTCCGTCTGTTCAGGCAATAACAGCACTGACCTGTCCCTAACCGGTAATGTCGGCGATGTCGTCAAATGGCAATCTACCACCAATAACTGGACCACCATTGTTGATATCAGCAACACAACAAACCTGCTTACAAGTTCTAACCTGACAGCCACGACCAAATACAGAGCGGTTATAAAAAGTGGTAATTGTGATCAGGTAAATTCTGCTGTCGCAACATTGACTGTTAATCCCGTGACCGTCGGCGGTACAATTTCAGGGTCGACATCCGTTTATGCCGGCAGCAACAGTACGGTGCTGACTCTTTCCGGCCATACCGGATCGGTCATCAAATGGCAATCTTCTACAAACGACTGGACGACTGCAACTGACATCGACAATACGACCACAACTTATACCGCCACGAACCTGACTGTTGCAACCAAATACCGTGTGGTTGTCCAAAGTGGCGTCTGCGAAACCGAGTATTCCGAAGAGGCAGAGCTTAAGATCAAGGCGCTTGCTGAAGTGACTTCAGTGACAGTCGCCGAGGAGAAGACCTATGCCATCGGCGAAACAATCTACTTTACCGTAAACTATACCGACTCGGTAACCATAATTGGTACGCCTACGCTGGATCTGACACTGGATTCCGGGAATAAAAAGGCTTCCTTTTCCAGCGGTTCGGGAACTTCCAGTCCGGTATTCAGTTATACCGTTGTTTCAGGTGATTCAGACATTAACGGCGTATCCCTCGGGGCATCCATAACATTGAACTCTGGAACGATCAATAATACTGATGCCATGCCTGCCAGATTGACCTTAAATAACATCAGTTCTATGACCAATGTATTGATTGATGGAATTGCACCGACCGTGACATCAGTGACCGTCCCGGAAAATTCTATCTATATCGCAGGTCAGACGCTCGATTTTACAGTCAATTTTAGTGAAGCTGTCAAAGTCGTTACTACAGGAGGTACACCATACGTCTCTGTTACAATGGATAGCGGAAGCGGACAGGCTGCCTACCTGAGCGGATCGGGCACCGGCAGTCTCGTATTCAGATATACGGTGGTTACCGGTAACAAAGATGCCAATGGAATTTCACTTGGTAGTTCTATCACCGCGAACGGCGGTACAATGAAAGATGCAGCCGGCAACAATGCAGCGCTTACTCTCAACAATGCCGGCAGTACGACCGGAGTCTTGGTTGATGCGACAATTCCGACCGTTTCGTCAGTCAACTCCACCACAGTAAATGGTACTTACAAACCCGGTGATACGATTTCTATCGTCGTTAATTTTTCAGAAAATGTCGTCGTTACCGGAACACCCAAGCTAGCGTTGAACAGTGGCGGATCGGCGAACTATACCTCCGGAAGCAATAGCACTGCGCTCACCTTTGGCTACACCGTTGCCACAGGCGAAACCAGCGCCGATCTGGATTATTTATCCACCTCTGCTTTGACTCTTGAAGGTGGTTCCATCGCCGATACAGGAACCAATTCTGCTACGCTGACCTTACCAACTCCGGGAGAGACAGGATCTCTGGGAGCGAATAAAAACATCGTGGTAGGGTATGCTCCGACGGTCACAACACAAGCTGTCGGCTCAATTGCAGACATCGCTGCCGCCGGAAACGGCAATATCACGAACCTGGGATTTCCCAATCCGACCGCGTATGGTGTTTGCTGGAGTACCGGCACCAATCCGACGATTTCCAACAGCAAAGTAAGCAAGGGAACTGCCACTTCAACAGGTGCATTCATTGCCTACTTATCAGATCTGGTGCCCTCAACGACCTATTATGTCAAGGCTTATGCCACTAATTCTGTGGGGACCGTTTATGGTGACGAGGTGACTTTTAAATCTGCGGCTGATAAAAATTTACTATCCAATCCAGGGGCTGAATATGACTTCGACTCTTGGACTGCAAGCAGCATTAGTCCTAGGAGCGGGATTACAGGTTCTGGTTTGGCGGTCGATCCTAATGGGGGAGCCTACCGTGGAAGCAAGTATTGGATAAGCTCTAGTGTTCAACAAACGTTGATACAGGAAGTTGCTTTGTCTACAAAGGGATACACCGTTGCGGATCTGGATAAATGCGTTCCAATTGACGCAGGTGCCTATGTAAAGACATACTCGGGCTTTGGTGGACCAGCATTCATTAAAGTTGAACTCTTGGATGGCTCGGATGCAGTGCTGAGTAGCTATGAGATATTCAATCAAACACTTGCAGCAAATATGTCCTGGACCAGTAAGAAAATTCTTATTTCAGGC
>JANYJT010000299.1 GCA_025358395.1 Bacteroidia bacterium | reverse complement strand
GATGGAGGTATTGATTTTCAGCACTCCTTTGTTTTTAGGATAATTGATCCTTTCATAATTGTAAACGAGGTCAACACCGGCTTTCGCTAACGCAGGATAGTTGTGTGAGGCAAAGGCACTGAACTGGGCCGAATCTTTTTTGGTTGTCCGGTTACCGCGAAAAAGCTGCGAGTTGAAATAAATGCAAACTTCAGGAACAACAGATCTGTCCTCCTTTTTGGCGGCGGCAATTTGTACTGCCGTTATGATATTTTCTTTTCCATCCGTTCGCAATACGCCGATAGGCAGCTGTGAGCCGGTCATGACGACAGCTTTATCCAGATTATCGAACATATAACTTAACGCGGATGCTGTGTAAGACATGGTATCGGTTCCGTGCAAAATGACAAAACCATCATATTTGGTATAGTTTTTCTGAATGGTTCGCGCCAATTGTCCCCAGATTGTAGGGGTCATATTCGAAGAGTCGATGGGTGGATTAAATGTGATGGAAGATATCGAATATCCCAATTTATTCAACTCAGGAATCTCATCAAGCAGCATACCAAACTTCATTGGAGCCAGAGTTTTGGTAACCGGATCTTCCCGCATCCCGATAGTACCACCCGTGTAAATAATGAGTATAGCTGCTTTTTCGTGAGTTGCCATGCGAGAATGTTCTTAGAGGACGTTCTGCAAAAATAGCGAAAAGTTAGTACTTCTCATGTCTTAAGTCTCCTGTCTCATCTCTCTCTACTGGAATCCAAACAGCTCCTTAGCATTTCTGGAAGTGATTTCGGCAATTTTATCGACGGATGTTTCATGAAACTGGGCAATTTTTTCTGCCACCGTTACAATATATGCGCATTCATTTCGTTTGCCTCTGTGAGGTACCGGAGCCAGCCAGGGAGAATCTGTTTCTATCAGAAGATGCCGAAGATCTATTTTTTGAATGGTTTCACCCAGATCGGAATTTTTAAAAGTGATTATTCCGTTGATCCCAATTTTAAATCCCAATTCAATTATTTGCTCTGCTTGCTCATAACTCCCGGTAAAACTATGGAAAACACCGTGTAAATCAGGTGAGTAAACTTTTCTTAATTGTTCCATCACCTCGGTGAAAGAATCCCTGACATGAATTACAACGGGAAAATTCCGTTCTTTTGCCCATCCTATCTGTGTGGTGAAAGCCTCAACCTGCTCTTCTAAAAATGATTTGTCCCAGAAAAGATCGATACCAATTTCGCCAATTCCATAAAACCTTCTTTTACCGAGCCAGTATTCCAGAATTTGTAATTCCTTGCGAAAATCCTCCTTAACTGAAGTTGGATGAAGGCCAACCAATGGAAAAAAAAGTCCGGGGATTGTGTCAGTCAGATCCATCAGGGGTTTGATGGAAGAGCTGTCGATGTTTGGTAAAACAATACGCTCAACTCCGGCTTCCAAAGCCCTGGTGATTACCTCATCCCGGTCAAGGCTGAAATCAGCTGAATAGATGTGCGAATGACTGTCTACAAACATGCTTGCTTATTTTGTGCAAAAGTAAGCAAGCTGACAATCAGTTAGGTTAAGGGAATGTTATATCTGAGTTATAAGACATGAGATATAAGACATGAGATATGCCTTTGCTGGTCTCTCATGTCTTATGTCTCATGTCTCATATCTATTACACAAGTCCGAGAGCCAGCATGGCATCTGCCACCTTGACGAATCCTCCGACATTTGCTCCTTTGACATAGTTGATGTAGTTGCCATCCCGGCCATATTTCAGACAAGTCTGGTGAATGTCATGCATGATCAGATGCAACCTTTCATCGACTTCCTCTTTCGTCCAGTTGTAACGCATGCTGTTTTGTGACATTTCGAGCCCGGAAACTGCCACCCCTCCTGCATTAACTGCTTTACCCGGGGCATAATGAATTTTATTGCCGAGAAAATAGTTAACAGCACCTGCCGTGCACCCCATGTTTGAAACTTCACCAATCAGGAAACAGCCGCTTTCAACAAGTTTTCTGGCGTCGCTTTCATCCAGCTCGTTTTCACAGGCACAGGGAAGTGCGATATCGACTTTTTGTTCCCATGGCTTGGTATTTGGGAAAAAATGACATCCGAACTCTTCGGCATATGGCGCAACAACATCATTGTTGGTGGCACGAAGATCCAAAAGGTATTCAATTTTGTGGCCGGATATCCCGGCAGGATCGAAGATGTAACCATCCGGTCCGGAAATAGTTACTACTTTTCCACCCAACTCATCTATTTTCGTGATGGCACCCCAGGCAACATTGCCAAATCCGGAAACCGAAACGGTTTTTCCTTTTAGCTCTTTACCCATCTCCCTGAGCATGTGCTGAACGAAATAGACTGCTCCAAAACCTGTTGCTTCAGGGCGGATCAATGAACCACCCCAGCCAAGTCCTTTGCCGGTTAGGACACCTGTAAACTCATTGCGGATACGTTTGTACTGTCCGAAGAGGTAGCCGATTTCGCGACCGCCCACACCGATATCCCCGGCAGGAACGTCCGTATTCGGTCCAATGTGACGGAAAAGCTCAGTCATAAAAGATTGGCAAAAGCGCATGATCTCGTTGTCACTTCTTCCTTTGGCGCTAAAATCTGAACCACCCTTACCGCCTCCCATGGGAAGTGTCGTCAGACTATTTTTAAACGTTTGTTCGAAACCAAGAAACTTCAAAATACTTAGGTTGACACTCTTATGGAATCTCAATCCGCCTTTGTAAGGCCCTAAAGTACTGCTAAACTCAACACGGTAACCCCTGTTGATCTCAACTTCACCCAGATCATTCATCCAGGGTACCCTGAACATAATCGTCCGTTCAGGTTCCACCATGCGTTCCAGAATTTTGGCTTGCTTGTAACGCGGATTGGCATCGTAAGCATCCCAAACTGTTTCTATGACTTCTCGCACTGCCTGGTGAAACTCATTTTCTCCCGGTGTGCGGGATTTAAGCTCCTCCATAAATTTATCGATTCCGGCATTCATGGTTTTTTCGTTTTTAGATGATACTATTTTTACAAGATTTAGCACTCAAAAGTAATTCATTTTATAAGTGATTATCAACATGTTTATGTGAATTTTGTCATTAATTCTTGGAGAATCAAAGTATTAGTCCCGGATTTGGAATAATTGTATTATCATGGGATTTTTAGGATTTTAATTTCAAACTGAAAGAGAAACCGATGTTTTAAGCAATGTTTTAAAATATTGCCCGGAGTGACACAGTTGATCCTTGAATAAGATAATATGGTTCGGGTTTCCGTTTGTTTAGCTTTCTACTAAGGTTTGGTTTTAAAAATAAGATTTACAGATTGAAGATTGGTGCGAATAGCTTACAAAACACATGCGGGTTATCATGTTGATTTCCGGAATTTACCTAAGATTCAGATTTTAATCGTAATTTTGCACCTTATTTTTTATGCATAATTAGTTCAACGACGATGGATTATAACTTCAAAGATATTGAAGCCGGGTGGCAGCAATACTGGGCCGAAAACAAGAGTTTCAAGACAACGGACGATTTTTCAAAACCGAAATTTTACTGTCTCGATATGTTTCCTTATCCTTCCGGCGCCGGATTGCATGTCGGGCATCCCGAAGGTTACACCGCTACAGATATTGTTTGCCGTTACAAAAGAACCAGGGGATTTAATGTCCTGCATCCCATGGGTTGGGATGCTTTTGGACTGCCTGCCGAGCAGTACGCAATACAAACCGGCACCCATCCAGCCGAAACAACGCAAAAAAACTGTGACAATTTCAGGCGTCAGATTCAGTCTCTTGGATTGAGCTATGATTGGGACCGGGAGATCAATACAACTGATCCTGATTACTTTAAATGGACCCAGTGGATCTTTACCAAATTATACAACACCTGGTTCGATGCTTCCTCAGCTAAAGGAAAGCCTATTTACGACCTGATCATCCCGGAAGAAATTCTAAACTCAGGCAAGCAGGCAGTCAAAGATTATGTAGATCAGAAACGGTTGGCTTACTATGGTGAAGCCCAGGTTTGGTATTGTCGCACCTGCAAAACTGTTTGTGCCAACGAGGAAGTTTTGAACGACGGATCACACGAGAAATGCGGTACCAAAGAGGTAGAACGCCGTTTCCTCAAGCAGTGGATGCTGCGGATTCCGCATTATGCCGAACGACTGTTGGAAGGTCTCGACGACCTCGACTGGCCGGAAGGTGTCAAGGAGATGCAACGAAACTGGATCGGCCGTTCTACAGGCGCCGAAGTTGATTTTGCACTTTCCGGCACGGATAAAAAATTAAAGGTTTACACCACACGTCCGGATACTTTATTTGGCGCGACTTACATGGTCGTGGCTCCTGAGCATGAGCTTGTATCCGAAATTACCACTTCGGAACAACAAACTGCTGTAGCTCAGTATATCATTGGTGCCGCGATGAAAAGCGAACTCGACCGCACAGATTTGGCAAAGGGCAAAACGGGCGTATTTACCGGCACTTATGCCATCAATCCAATCAACGGCGCTAAAATCCCTGTCTGGGTTGCTGATTATGTGCTGATGGGTTATGGTACCGGTGCGATTATGGCTGTTCCGGCGCACGATCACCGCGACTTTGAATTTGCCCAAACATATAATTTGCCAATCGTTTGTATCCTGGATCCTGGAACCGGTACAGATCCCGAACTTCGTAAAAGAGTCATAGCCGGCGATGCTTGCTGGAGCGATGATGGCATGTATATCAATTCTGTGAATAAAAGCATAGGAATAGATATTAATGGTTTATCCAAAGAACAAGGAATACAGCAGGTTACCTCCTGGCTCGAAAATGCCGGACTTGGCAAAGCAACCATTAAATATAAATTGCGTGACTGGCTTTTCAGCCGGCAGAGGTACTGGGGTGAACCATTTCCGGTGATCCACTGGGAAGATGGTGAAGTATCCCTGATTGATGATTCAGAGCTTCCGCTTCGATTGCCGGAAGTAGAAAAATATCAGCCCGGCGAGACCGGCGAATCGCCCTTGTCAAATGCCGGCGAATGGCTGAATGTAACTGACGCAAATGGCCGCAAAGGTCGACGCGAAACCAATACCATGCCCCAATGGGCGGGCTCGTGCTGGTACTATCTCAGATTCATCGATCCGAAAAATGATACGGCACCATTTGCCGAAGCCAAGGAAAATTACTGGATGCCGGTCGATTTGTATGTTGGAGGCGCCGAGCATGCCGTATTGCACCTGCTTTACAGCCGGTTCTGGCACAAAGTGTTGTTCGATTTGGGAATCGTCTCAACCAATGAGCCTTTCCAAAAATTGTACAACCAGGGGATGATTCTCGCCTTTGCGTATGAAACGGCTTCAGGTTCAAAAGTCACATCAGATCTGGTTACAGAGAAGGAGGGTAAATATTTACACATCGAAACCGGTGAGGAACTTCATCAGATCGTTGCTAAGATGTCGAAATCACTGAAGAATGTGGTGAATCCCGATGATGTCGTTGAAAAATTCGGGGCAGACTCACTCAGATTGTACGAAATGTTTATTGGTCCGTTGGATGCGACCAAACCGTGGACCGAAAATGGCGTCAAAGGAGTGTACAATTTTCTTCGCCGGGTTGCTGCTTTTTTCGGAGAGAAAAGCAATCTGACAGAAGTCAATGAACGCAAGGAAACCTTAAAAATCCTGCACCAGACCATCAAAAAGGTGGGTGACGATGTGGAAGACATGAAATTCAATACGGCGATTTCGCAGATGATGGTCTTTACCAATCATTGTTACAAAGTAGGATCCGTAACACCCGAAACGGCTAATATTTTTTATCAGATTCTGGCTCCCTTTGCACCACATCTGGCTGAGGAGCTGTGGGCTATGAGCGGAAACATTCAAAGTGTTGGAACTGCTCAGTGGCCAATTTTTAATCCTTCTTTCCTAACGGAGGAAGCTGTAGAATACCCGGTCTCCTTCAACGGAAAAGTACGGTTCAAGCTTGATTTGCCGGTCGGTCTGTCGTCCAAAGAGATTGAGGAAGCCGCCTTAAAGAGCGATCTGACAAAAAAATGGACCGAAGGCAACACAATTGTTAAGATTATTGTTGTTCCCGGAAAGATTGTGAATATTGTTTTGAAAGATAAGACATAAGAGATGAGACATGAGTAATGAGAGATAAGCCTATTTGTTGTGGTTTGATTTTGATGTGAGTATGGAACTGCGGATCATTCTTAAAAGTTCATTGGCTTCGAGCCTAAGGCTGGAAAATTCATTTTCCGAAATGTAATCTGTTTTGCATAAGAGTTCAAACCAATAAATTGATTCATCACATTCTTTTTGGGCTATTCCCAATTTGTGTTGAAAATCTGCTTTACTTTCACTGTTTTTTGCCTCACGTATCATCGCTCCAATAGACGTTCCACTTCTCAGCAATTGTTTACTTAAAATATATTCTTGTCGATTCTCTTTTAGGTACTTGTATAACTTTACAATTTTAATTGCAAAAAGAAAACTCTTGTCCTTTAATATACTTTCACTCATCTAAAGTTCTTCTACTTGATTATTAATACCAATATAAGTTACGGCATTTTTTAGTCAACCAAAAATCCTCTCTCATGTCTCATGTCTCATCTCTTATGTCCCCTAAAATCCGCGTTCGCTTCGCCCCCTCTCCAACCGGCCCGCTCCACATCGGAGGCGTGCGCACTGCCTTGTTTAACTACCTTTTCGCCAAGCACAATGGTGGTGATTTTCTATTGCGGATCGAAGATACCGATCAATCCCGCTATGTCCCGGGAGCCGAAGCCTACATCATGGAAGCACTCGATTGGTGCGGAATCAAAATTGACGAAGGACCACGTGAAGGAGGGACTCATGCGCCCTACCGCCAAAGTGAGCGGAAAGAACTGTATCGTAAATATGCGCAGGAGCTGATTGATTCAGGGTTTGCCTATTATGCCTTTGATACCGCTGAGGAGTTGGATGCCCTTCGAAATCTGGCCGAATCAAAGGGTGAGACATTTACTTACAACAACCTTACCCGCGCAGGACTTAATAATTCTCTGACCTTACCGGGAAGCGCCTGTGAATCACTTCTCTCTTCCGGTGCACCGCACGTGGTTCGCTTTAAAATGCCCGAAAATGTGGTGGTCGAAGAGACTGATCTGATCCGCGGTCATGTGCAGTTCAACACCAACCAGCTGGACGACAAAGTCCTTTTCAAAAGCGATGGAATGCCCACATATCATTTGGCCAATGTTGTGGACGATCACCTGATGGAAATTACGCATGTAATCCGTGGAGAGGAGTGGCTGCCCTCAGTGCCTCTGCACATTCTATTGTACAGAGCCTTCGGATGGGAGTCCACAATGCCGCAGTTTTCCCATTTACCGCTTATCCTTAAACCAGTCGGCAAAGGAAAACTGAGCAAGCGCGATGGCGACCAGCTTGGCTTTCCGGTTTTTCCACTGGCCTGGAAAGATCCCGAAACCGGAGATGTTTCAAGAGGCTACCGCGAAGATGGCTATCTGCCGGATGGTTTCATCAACATGCTTTCATTACTGGGGTGGAATCCGGGTACGGAGCAGGAAATTTTCTCTATGGAGCAACTGGTCAACAGTTTTACGCTTGAACGTGTCGGAAAATCCGGCTCCCGCTTCGATCCGGAGAAAACCAAATGGTTCAACCACCAGTATTTGATCCGCCATTCTGACGAAGAGCTTGCCGGTCTATTCCTGCCATACCTGGATAAGAAAGGCGTACAGGTACCGTTCCCATTGGTGATCCGTGTGACAGGACTTGTCAAGGAACGCTGTCATTTTGTGAACGAAATCTGGGACCAGGGATTCTTCTTTTTCCAGGCACCTGAATCTTATGATGAGAAAATCGTGAGCAAACGCTGGAAGGATGGCGTTCCGGAGATGATGGGTGAAATAGCCGGATTCTTTGGAAATCTCCGTAACTGGACCGCACCTCAGATTAAAGAACCATTCTCTGAGTTTGTCAACGGGAAAGGCTGGAATTTTGGAACCATCATGAATGCTCTCCGTCTGTGCCTTGTCGGCGGAAGCTTCGGCCCCGATATTTTTGAGATCTGCGAGATCATCGGCCAGGCGGAAACGATCGAACGTATTGAAAAAGCCGTGATCAAATTGCGATTGTGAGACGCCTTCATGGCGTCGAACAATCGCGAAGAATAACCCCTATCATCCGAGCCTCCCTATTCGCCAAAAACTCCCTGTTTTTTGTATAGAAATGCTACTAAAAATTTGGAAAAGTGAAAATTTATTTCTAACCTTGTTAATTCAAACGATTTAGTAAACCCTTGTTGTAGAAGGGATTCTTGAATATCAGTTTGTTTTCGTCTGAGGTTTTTACAATTTTTAATAAATTTTTATTTTTTTTCAACTTTTTTCCATAACCAAAGCAACCAACAACTCCATTTCATCATCTAAGACTTGATAGGATTTCTATTTTTTCTGTTTTGTTTCACTGGGCTAAGACACCTGACTTACTTTTTGAACTTCAACATGAAAAATTACCTTGAATATTTTGGTGTTTAGTCTTTTAAATGTGAAGGTATAGGCTGAAAATATTAGGAAAAGTGAAATTTTATGGGTATTATTGTGCCGAAATTGGCAATCCTGACTCTAACCGGGCTGTCGTTTGGTATAAATTATATTAATCACGTTCTTATAAACAATTAAAAATTAAATAATTAACTTAAAAATCGATTAAGAAAAAACAAATTTTTT
>JANYJT010000267.1 GCA_025358395.1 Bacteroidia bacterium | reverse complement strand
TCATGGTCAGGTTCCTATCGTCGAATGTCATGTGTACTGACTATCAGCAATTCGCTGATAATCTGCGAACAGGTTCGGGTATCATCATTTCGCCCGGATACTCACAGGAAGCCCCATCCGTAAGGGTGGGGTAGTTCACTCTATGCTATCTATGCTATATTCATGTTAGATTGGATATTATCAGGTGAATTTACGAAGTGACCATAACCCTCATTGAACGCTATGAGGCTAATACCCCGGAAGAAGCAGGAATAGCAGCCATTGAGAATATCAATGAAACCTACAGATCGGTAACCCCCGAACACCTTGAATCCATAGTCGTGGTAGCAAATACCTATGACCAACTCGACGACCAAGAGAACCGCACTGCCGGCCTGAGAACATCATTCTATCAACCCAATGGCTGCGTATGTGTGCTCTGCAAACAGTTCAGCAGAACAAATCAAGGAGAAACTGAAATGTTCATGGATGGCACCACAATATTCACCTGCCCCCATTGCGGAGATAACTCCCTGCTTATTCCCAAAGACAATATCCCAGATGGATCCGAATAACACCCCCAAAAAAATCGAAGATGTAAAGGAGATCACTTAAAATGTGTAACGGAATTGCAATCTGCGCATGGAGAGAAAACAACAGTTGGAGAATTGTGGCAAAGGAAGGAGAACACTCACACGAAAAACTTGGTGCAAACGATTATTGCATCCGGTTGGAGTTACTATATCCATCAGAGATCCGATTCGATTACGGAGATCAGACTTCGATAGATACACTGGTTCAAAATGGTGTGATATCAAGGAGTGATTCTGATTTAGGACGCATCCCCTAATTACCTGAAGATCTGATGGTAAAAATATGGTCACTTCAAAAATATTCAAATATACACTTCCCGTTGACGATGAAAATATTTTAAAACTTCCGGTAGGGTCAAAGATACTATCTGTAGCAGAACAGAACCACGAAATTGTTCTATATGCACTAATCTCCGATACTGATAAAAAAGCCATAACAAACACATTCACAATCCTCATTATTGGAACAGGGAATCCAGTACCTGCAGATATTGGTGATTATGCATTCATAGGGACAGTCAAATTACAACATGGACAACTAATGTTTCATGTATTCTATAAGGAGTGGATTTAATGTCAGACGGTATCAACACATTCGTGGACTGCAAAGAGAGATCATTTGCGACAATCAGTCTCGGAAAAAAAGGGATGTCTTTAGCATATCACGATTATGCAATGTGTCCATACATCACAATAGTCGGGAAAAACGGTAAACCGCTTACCTGTGACGAGATTGTTCGCGCGGGTAAGTGTATGCGCAGGTACGCTATATGAGAATAACTACAATTATATTATTTTTAACTATTATCGCTGCACTGTTTATGGGATATCTATTTGTATTACAAATACTGTTTCCCAACACGCACGAATATAATCATTTGTTACCGGGGGAAGTAGCAAATGTAACTATCACAATCCCTGAACGCGGAATACAAAACCTATTGTGGAATTAGTAAAAATTATGGATAGATACGGATGCACATGGTGTCCGAGATGTGGTGGCGGTGGAAGAATAAGAAAGCGTGGATTCTTGTGTTTATCAAAAATCATAACATGTCCGAGATGTCATGGGAGAACAATTGTACCTTTACGTTCAATATCGGATCAAGAATTATATGATATAACCCCATATTCCAGAAATCGTGCATTAATCGTGAGACAATACCCGAAGACACGGTGTATGCCAAAACGCGATCTGTCATGGAAACGAAAATGGCAGATCTATCAATCTGAATGGAGAGTGATTTAGTGACAATCAGATCTAATCCGAAATATCAGAATATATGTTGGGTTCGTGTCGGAATGTATCGCAATAAAGCATGTGAAGGATGTTCAAAAAAAGACGAATGCGATAATCTTTACAATGAACGAAGTGGAGAATGGCATTTCAGAGATCCGATACGAATCAGCAAACCAAGAGATATTTCCATTAATGCACCACCAGCAAAAATTAAAATCCGCAAACGAAAAATACCGTTAGCATTATGGCAACTAAACACAGACAAGATAAAAATAGCGGTTGACAGTCTAATAAATGAAAACGGAGCTATATACTCAGACGATCTTGTTAAAGCAACGGATCTGCATTTAGAAGTATTAGTTACGTGGTTAAAACACGAAGGGTTTGCAAAACGAACAATCCATTCAAAACGTTGGGAATCTACGACGTATACTAAATCATGACAGTACCTATAAATAAACCAGAGATACCGGTTCATTGGTTAACACATTATACATTTAATGATGCTGACACAAGCGCTTTAAAATGTCAAATAACCGAACTTCTTGATACAGGATATGAAAGTAGTGCAGTTGATACGGATATTGTATTAAAAGCAATAGACGAATGGGTAAACAAAATTAAGGAACGGCAAAGATGATACATTCAAACAGTTGCACAAACGGATGCAAATATATTTTCGGCTCTCCGTGGGTATGCACACATCCGAATTATATCGGTCGTTACGGTGGCGGAGTTGGATCAACTGAAATGGAGAAAGAATTCGTAAAACGAATGGGTTGTGCATCTTATATCTGCAAAGTAAATAGATTCGAAGTTGAAGATTTTTACTTAAATAAAATAGGTGAAGACAATGAATGAGATGGAACGTCATATAAAATACAACAAGGATATAGAAAAACTTGCGAATGAATTTAGGAATACGACCGCATTCACGCGAGGACATCCTAATGTAAAAGGAACTACCGAACAAAATATGTGTGGTGCAAAAACACGTCATCTGACAGAGAAATCAGCACGACAAGAAAAACAATCTATTTACGATAAGTCAAAAGATGTTGTAAATGTTTATCAATGTCCATTCTGTCATTATTACCATGTAGGGCGAAATAGAGTGAAAGATTAGACCCCAATTGCGGCACGTACAAAAAAACGCAAAATAACCTATATATAATGATAGATTACCAATATTAAATAATAAATCGCATTAATAAGTATCGTCGAAGAAAATAATTAATGCTTATACATATTTTAAAAAGGAGATTTCAAATGAACAAATTTGCAGTACAAAGACGTTGTTCTGTCTGTGGAGTATTATTACCGCAAAGTAAGAACAGAGATGAACTGATCGCAAAAGGATTAGGTATCCGTAAAGGAGATGGTTCAGTTATATGGCATTGTGGAAAGCATTCCCCGGTTGATATATTAGCCTCAATCGAAGGAGTACCAAAATTCAGTAACGCAAATAGTAACAAGGAGGATTAATATGTCATCATCAGAACTAATATTTCCCACTTTCATTACGCTTAAAGCAGCAGAAAGCCCACGAACTTTAGTCGTGGGATGAATGCGTTATTCATGCCCCCGATAACCTTATATCTTTGTCAACCCTATAGTTATACCGATGACAAAGGAAAGGTGGACACACTCAAACACCACCGTATATAATATCGGTTATCATATCATTTGGTGTCCGAAGTATCGGCGTAAAGTTCTACAAGGTTATATTGCAGATCGTTTGAAAGCCCTACTCAATGAAAAGGCGGCTGAAATAAATGTCATTATCGAAGTTATGGAGATAATGCCAGACCATCTCCATCTTTTCATAAAATCAAAGCCAACATCAAGCCCTCATTGGATTGTCCAGCAACTCAAAGGATATACTTCAAGAATACTACGACAGGAATTTGAGTCGTTAAGAACCCGGCTCCCTACACTATGGACACGCAGCTACTATATCGAATCCTGTGGTCATATCTCAGAAGATACTGTGAAAAAATACATCGAGGATCAAAAGAGGAACTGATATGATACTCACCTACAAACTCCGACACAATACCGACTTCAGCATCGAGTTGAAGCAGGCGTTCAAGGTAGCGGAGTTTGCAGTCAATAACCCACGGTGTAGGAGCTCAAAGGAAGTCAAAGGAATAGGATTGAAATCTGCAATATCAAATCAGATACTCAAAAAGTATGGTAACCAGAAAACCATTAAGAAAGTCCACAATGTCAATCTGGTTATTCCCAGTCAGGCAATCAAGGTTGATAATGATAATAGGACGATACGAGTAGTCCCTTTGAAATTGTCTCTACCCTACCAATTTCCTGACCCACAGAAGATCAATCAGATTGAGATAGACAAAGAATTTGCATACATTTCCTGCACGGTAGCAGAGCAACCGAAGATGATACCCCAAACGTTCATTGGGGTTGACCGAAACACTACTGGTCATATAGCAGTCACAGCAAACCCGGATACTGGGAAAATACAGAAGTTTGGGAAGTCTGCCTTGCATATTCACCGGAAATATTCAGCGATACGGAAACGACTTCAGCGAGAAGCCAAGTTCCGGGAACTGAAGAAGGTGAAAGACCGTGAGAGTAGAATCGTGAAAGACCTGAACCACAAAGTCAGTCGCAAACTGGTTGATATGGCAAAGGATCAGAACGCAACACTTGTCTTTGAGGATCTGAACGGCATCCGCAAAACAAGGAAACAACACCGTTCATTCAAGTATGCCTTGCACAGTTGGTCATTCTATCAACTTCAACAGTTTGTAGAATATAAGGCTAAGCTGCTCGGCGTCCTTGTCCGGTATATTGATCCGAGATACACGTCGCAACTATGTTCAAAGTGTGGTGTGATCGGAGAACGTACTGGCAAGAAGTTTAAGTGTCCGACTTGTGGACACGTTGATCATGCTGACGTTAATGCGGCATTTAATATTGCAATGCGTCAGAAAAGCGTGATCGATCAATCGGAGAAAGAGATCCGGTTGATGGGAGCACTGATACCCCACGACGCAATACCAATTTGTCCGGTAACGTCAGAACCCAACGGTCTTTAGCCGTTGGAGTATGTCAGAGATATGAAGAAGATTCATCCGAAATGCGAACTGAGTGACGCATAAAAAATAGAGTGCAATACTTTATCAACTGTTAAGTTTAAATAGAATATTCAATGCAACTTAATATAGTACTAATAATTATAGCTGGAATTGTGATTATAGGAATCATAGTTGCATCTATAATTGTATGGTATTCTTCACAACAGCAGTGATCGCCGGTGATGGCTATGGATGCAGATACTTTTATAACAATATGTAAAATTAGTGTGATTGTAATTGTTGCAGGAACCGGTATATTATTTTATCTAATTCATATCAAAAAAAATCTATCGAACTGCGGAACGCAACTCACGAAGAGATGATCTTAACAACTACGACTTACAATCTATGCGCGCATGCGCAGGATTAAAGACAAGACCAGTTATGGATTCAGTTATGTATCCATCTATAATATCACCTCTAACCGCATCGTCTACAAAGAGTATAGCAACAAACGAGGTAATACTCGCAGAACCAAGTATTAAAATCTCCACAGAGAAACCATATATAATAAAAAGTAGATTTGAAGATATTATAGATTGAGGAACACTTTTATGAAACCACGTCGAAATTATGCAACAATTGTGTTAGTTATAATTGCAGTAGCGATTATAGGTATAGCGATATACTTCGGATCGTCACAGTTAACAAAAATAACATTTGATGATTCAAAGACCTTCCAGAAGAACATCACGGTAATCAGTAAAGTTGCCATAAAAGGTGTATATATAGTTACGGACGCTCAAGGTGTAGCATACACGACATCAGAACGCGCATCTGTAATTGTAAGACCTGATAAAAACTATGCCGTAACATATCGTCAGACAAACAACGGAACGGGTTACTGGATTGACAAATTCGTACAAATAAACAAGTTAACCTAAACGGTGATAAAAATGAACTATAAATTATTTATGATAAGTATTATCTTAATTGGATTCCTGATCGTATCTGGATGCACAAGTAATACATCACAATCTACACAATCAGAACAAAACCCGTCAGTAGAACGATCTTCCGATAAACATATTAAACTTATCTGGAGTGATTATATCACTACAAACAGTTACGACAATTATGGGATAGATAAAATTAGGATAGAAGAAGATAATATTACCTGTTATATATATGAAAACTATGATGAAGCAGGTGGATTAAGTTGTTTCCGAGATAATTAGGTGTATCATGAGTGAAATACTATCACTAAATCAACTCAACGCATTACCGTCAACAGAATGTCAGTGTGATATCTGCAGGGCAATGTGTTCTGACAGTAGACCTTGTTGGGGCACTCCGAAAGAGATTAAAGTATTACTTGACAATGGATTTGCAAACAAATTAATGTGTGATTATTACGAGGGAACATTAAATGGAATTAATATTGGGTATGTTGAAATCATCACTCCTGCATTAGTAGGATATGAATGTGGATCTGCACCGACGTGGCCTGTTGGCAGATGCGTATTATTAACTAAAAACGGAGCATGTAGTATTCATAGTATGAAACCGCTTGAAGGGAGAGTATGTGATCATAACAATCATTTTGAAACAGAACCCGTCCACGAATCAATAGTATTGCAATGGAAAACAAAAGAAGGCAAAGAGGTTGTTAAATTATGGAGAAAACTAAAATAAATAAAAAAATCGACGCCAGTAAAATTGTATCCTGTGCGAACGACGAAATCCCGAAAGCCGTAGTCCCGTTCGATGACGAACAGGTTAATTCATTAAATGGATACCAGAACAGTACTTACCATCCATATACATGTGGGGGTAAAAACTGTCGTGAAATCCTTGTAGCTACTAATGATGGATGGGTTTGTAAAAAATGCGGATATATGCAAATGTGGGCGCACCGCTTTAGTGCGGACTGGTCTTGGAAGAAATATGAGTATCACCCCCCCATCTGAACTACAGTGCCATGCGGGAGGGTTCGTTCCTTTATCGACTGTAGACTGGCCGGGATTATCGGCTGCAGTTCTTTTTTTAAGAGGTTGTCCGAACAAATGTAAAGATTGCCATAATCGTAGATTATTGAATGAAGGAACACCAATCCCTATGAAATTTGTATTAGATGCAATTAAAACATCATCTCCGTATATATCAGCATTAATTGTGTCCGGAGGAGAACCTACAAAACACGCGTACGATCTGACTTATATCCTTAACTACGCAAAAAAACAAGGATTAAAAACAAGGATTCAAACGAGTGGGATATATCCGGACGTAATTGAACATTTAATAGAAAAACAACTGATTGATTCAATAGCCCTCGATATAAAAGTCGAAATAGAAAACAGCAAACTGATTATACCCGAAACCCATAATTCTTCGTGCATATTGAGCGCGTTACGCATATGCGAGAAGGCTCGCGCGAACAACAATCTCAACGATTTTGAAGTCGTTCATACGATATTCCCGTATGATGGTTATGAATCTCGTCTTAAATCTATATCAGGTTCAGTTAGCAAAGAGACACGATTTGTTTTACAGCAAGGAATCTCGATTAATCGTTTGATAGACCCGTTATCGCGTGAACAATTATACTCGCTCGCACAAACTAATATACAACAACAATATAAACTAATTCGAACAAAGGAATGTGGAGAAGAAATACTATGATCACTTTAACACTTAAAGATGAAACCGAAAAAAACATCTTGTTATTTTGTGCATTCAGATATGCACTCGGTAGAAGTACATACGTAGTAGGTTCAATTGTAAACCTATTACTGCGAAACTGGAAAACTATACCAGACTCACAAAAAGAAATGTATAAACAGGAAATAGGAGTGGCTATAACCCAAGACCGTGCAGGTATGCAGATGGATATTGACGAATGGACGAGAATCCTCAACAAATAGGTGGGTGGATACTATGACAAACGAACGATTAGAAAAACGCTGTGGTCTTTGCGAATATGGCGACTATGATAAACAAGAAAAACAAGAGATCTGTCTCTATCTTTTCAATTTCGAACAGTTTGATATAACAGATGAAATGCGTGAATTCATCGCAAGATTTGGGTGTGGCACGTTCGAGCATGTGCGCGAAGGAAATCCCCGCTTATATAAACAGACTTGCAACGATTGTATTGGTTATGACTCTCATAGGATTCCAGCGGAATGTGATTACAAGGGGCATCATGTGTCAGAAGATCGTAGATTAATCGGTTGTGAAGAATTCAAAAGAAAGTGAACTTTATGATGACAATAGATGTCATTCCCTTTCTTATGCAAAACATATCTAAATATTTAGATCCGGATTACGAACACTACGAGTGTATTATAAATTCAATGGCATTCGTAAACAACCACGGGCCGTAAGGAGTTATATATGAGCGAATCAAATGCATTCAGATATTTTCTTACAGAGTATAAGAAAAGATTACCCATAACAGATGAAAACAAAAATTTTCATGAACATATTGATTATATGATAGATAATCTTAAAAGTTCTAGTCGGGTATATCAAAAGAGATGGAACGATTGGATCTCTCCGGATGATGAACGGTATTGGAGATTACCGAACGAGTCCGAGAAACGGATAATTGAAATAAACCGCGAAAAAGAAAAAACCGTAACAGAAAGTAATAAAACGAGAGATGCAATAGTGATAATGTCATGTATTATTGCATTAATCGGGTGTTGGGGGAATACGGTATCAGCTATGCGGCACGACGGAATTGATTATTATGGACTTGTGTTATTTAGTGTATTTATAGCACAGGGAGTTTTAACAATATTAAACGAATTAGGTATAATTAAAACCGCTATATGGGGATGGTTATATTGAGCGATTTATCAAAGTTTGTTGAGATTCCATTCTCACCAACACCTACACAATCAAATGAGCCTATCAATGACGGTTCATATTCGGAGCAAGTAATCCTGATCAAGAAAGAATGCACATTTGAAGAAGTTATATCAATCGCATTAAAAAATCGTGCAACACATCCTGATGAACCGATTGAATGGTGTAAAGATTCAAAAGGTACATATACACTTAACAGGGTGGTGAAAACGATTGGAACCTGATTTTATTGATAATCAAATCCCATAACAATATATTGTATTTAAACCGCATTCCGTACAGAAGATGATTGCCACAAAGATCGGAGATCCAATTGATTGTGATAATACGGATTGTATTGAGTGGATATATTTAGATCGTGAAATCAGAAAATGAATGATTGAACGCAACAAATGGTTGAGCAATCATAATCCTGATAAAAATAAAGAGTTGTGTGAAAGAATGACTGATAATGTAGAACGAAAAGCATTAAGACTAATCTACAAACTATGTCAAGATGAGATAGACTGTGTACTTAGTTCAGATGGGAAAAAATTAGCACGCATGATTCAGATTTATATCCCAAAAGAATCACTTGAACACATTAATCCTAATATATGTCCTATTTGTAAAAAACCGACTTGTGATATTCACGGATTAGTCTATTATGGTTGTTGTCCAGATTGTCGCAAACCAAAACATTAGGTAAATCCCATGACTGAACCAATTTATTTTATTAAACATAGCGAACTCTTAAACTTAGTTGGGATGGACAAATCGTGGGATCGTGCTGATATTTCTACGGAGATTATATGCAGGGGAGACCTGACAAAAATGTGGGATAGCCACGCTATCATAGGCAAATGTCAGAAAGTATTTGATATAAGAAAAGAAAATGATCCTTATAAAAACCAACTCAAAGATCATGAACTTCAATGGCGTTCATTTTATAATGGGTGGGGAGAAGGACGAATCAGTATGCTTTCAGAAATATATGCTCAAATAGGTGTGATTGATAATGGACGGCGAGATAACTCCGAATAAAGTAACTATTGAAAAAATCAACCGTGTAATTGAGGAGATAAAAAAATGAGAACAGAACTCGAAATACGCGAACAGATAAAACTCCTCGAAGAAGAATCGAATAAGTACATCACTTATGAACATATCAACCATCTTTTTCGAGCGCAAATCAAAGGATTAAAGTATGCACTCGGTGAAGAATATTCTGTAATGGACGGTAAGTAATATGTCTGATTGGAAGAAACACAAAATAGTAAAAGTGATATTAGCTACAATATGCATATATACATTAATCTTTTGTATGTTCATGGGGTTATTGGGGCACAATAGATTATATAAAGGGAGGAATATCTATAAAGTATGTATAATGGAGAACAATCATGACAGAAACACCCTCAAAATGGTATAAACTTATATGTAAAAACTGTGATGAAGACGGTTATGTAACATATAGTTGTAATTATGGCATGTTATCAGTGAATATAATCACCCCGGATGGAGAATTTGAAATACTACCTAATCCTAATAACAAAGATAGATTTAGAGTAAAACACAAATGCCCTATGTGCAATGGATTAAAACACCATTTATTCTGTGAAGATGGGTGGAAACTCGAAATCGTTGAGCCAAAAATAGAAAAAGATTAAATAATGTAACGGCATTAATATATTATGGCGATATTCACAAAAGAATTTGAAGATAACTTAGAAAATAAAGCCAAAATACTTCACGATAGTCTTTCAGACGCACATAACACAATGTGGATTCACTTAATTATATGGGTCTGCATATCTTTCGGAAGCGTAGTTATGATGTTGTTTGGGATAGTCGGTATGGATATATGGTGGAAAAACTTTTCATCTTTAAATCCGAATGTCCTGATCGAAACAACTACGTATTATTGGGCATTTATGTTCTCTATAATCGCACTCAATGCAGCCATTATTTGTGAAACTATTTATGTTGGTTTATTGATATATGTACAGGTAATGAGACCTTGTTTCTCAAAGAAATCTAAAGAATCATTACCTATACCCCAAGTAGCAATAATTAATTCGGAATGCCCATATTGTCACAGTACATCAGATGTTATCAAGAAAGGTAAGCGAAATGGAAACAACCGATATTATTGTAAAAAATGCAAAAAATATTATACAGTTTTTAGTATATATGGAGATTAGAAATGACATCATCGAAAACACACAGCCATAAAAAAGGAATTTCAAAAATGTTACGTGACAACTCTGGTAAAATCGTCGGAAAATCCCATCGTGGACGAATCATCCCCGTAGTTGAAAATAAAACTGATAAAACGGAATTTACCCCTAACAGGATCAAAACAACAGAACCAGTCCCAGTTAAACGAGGTCAGTGCAAATCAGAAGTCATTCATTCAAACGGGAAGACACGCCCGATCCGTGACGAGAAAGGGCATTTTATTGGTTCAGAATCAATAGCACCTGCACTATCAGATAAGAACCGTAAAGAACAGTCTGATCTAAACAAAGAGTCATATAAAAAATATACAAGACTGACCCCTCGTGTAGATCCGAACGAAATCTGTTTCAAGACTGTCCACAGTCAGAAAACCGGGAAGGATTATACTGTAGGAGAAATCAAACGCAATTGGCATCCCCCTGTAAAAAATCCCGATGTTAATAACGAAAAGTTGAAATTATACAGGATATATGTAGCGAACGGAACCGGTTACAGGTATGAACTTTCTACAGGTATCCCAACAAACCACACACGCACTGAACTTGTAATGACATTATATGATCCGAAAGTAGATCTTACTGGATTAGAGCGTGCAATCAGGAATTATCAGATGGATAAGAAATGAAATACTACGTTCCATTAAGGTGTCCGAATTGTGGGCAATCAGAGTTTTCAGTAGTAAAACGACCATCGTTTGAAGAAACAGACAAGAAAGTTATTACCGTACTTAAATGGGCGGAATGTAACTTATGCAGCGAAATATTCCCAATACCCCGCGACCATATAATTAAATGATGATATTATGTCGAAACGTGTTGTAAAAGTCTGCGACTGCTGTGGAAAAGAAAAAGAAGTCTATGAGAAAGATATTAACGGCATCTTATTTTTCACATGTTCGGATAAATGCAAAATTATAATGCTCGGTCGTCATAATAAAAAACTGTGGGAAAATCTAACACCAGAAGAACGGGAAAGACGAATATGTAAACTCAATAGCGCACCAAAAAATAATGGAAAAGGACTGACAGAATTCTGGAAAGTCCATAATGAAAAGATGCTTGACCATACTGTTAAAATAATGAAAGAACATAAAGGAATAGTGTCAGTCAAAGAACGTGCAGATTTAAAATTATCACAAAGTCCGCGTGTATTACTAAAAGCACATGCGGAAGTAATGAAAAATGACCCGGAAAGATTAACTACCGAATTCTGTAAGAACTTAATGGGGATCAAGTGCAATTATGACAAGAACGAAAAGGATATACAATAACCCGAACCTGAAAAAGACCAAAAGAATCGATCTGACTAAGGTTACAGGGAAAGCATTAAGGGATATGTCAGAAGGAGAAATGGCGACATATTTTAATGATCCATTACGTAACTCAATCAGTGAAACGGGATTTTTATATCATCCGTATGCATCTGGGTTATGCATGGGTCACTGTCATTCTTGCAGAGATCCTTCTAAAGATCAAAAGCATCAACGGAAAATTCGTAAACAGGAATTTAAAAAGATGCTTGATGAAGAACTATCAGGTGTAGAATTAACCGAAGATGCACTTGTAGAACTAAATTCAGAAGCAGATTCAGAAACCGGGAATGATCTATAATGTATATGCATTACAAAACAATCAAGTAATAAACATTTTTTAACTTGAGGCGCAAAATGGATTTTTTCAACACACAATACACGAACCTGTATAGCAGATTGATAATCAACAAGCGGAGTTTAAAATAATGACAAAAACAATGCTTGCACTCGGAGATATTCATGTCGGTAATGAAGGAGCAGTAATGACTGAGGAAGTTAACTCGGAAGACTGTAATCCCGGACGTAACCGAAGATATTTCCCGAATATGACTCAGAAGAAAATCCTGCAGAAATGGTACGACATGGCGGATGAAGTTCCCAGACCTGATGTCCTGTTACTTAACGGAGACCTTGTAGATGGTAAAAACTACAAAGAATCCGGTATGGGTTGTTGGACTACTGATGTTACACTTCAGGCGATGGTATTAGCCGATCTTGTAAAAATCATTAAGCCCCGAAAAGTTATTTCAACGTCAGGTTCACCGTATCATAGTGACCGCAATCCTAATATGGATCGGATTGCAACCGGTATGTGCGGGGGTCAGTTTCAAGGTGGATTTGCGAGCTTGAATATTAACGGCAAACGCATCTACGCTCAACATAAAGTGAGTGTGTCTAAAAGTTCATGGCAATACCGTTCGACCCCACTCGCGCGCGCGCTCGTATTAGCCGCATTAAGCGAGAAAGAAATGGGTCATTATGATATCGTCTTAAAATCGCATGCGCATTATTACACATACTGTGGATTCAGTAATTCACTCGGTATGATCTTACCATGTCATAAAGCTTTCGATGCGTTTGGTGATACAAATGTAGAATTTGCAAACCCCGCATTAGGGTATGTGAGATTCGATTTCAATGGAAATGATTATTCGTTCGCACATAGTATTTATCACTTTAAAGGGAATGAGATTCATCCGGATGTAGTGATCTAATCCTAATATTTTTTTGGGGGCAATTGATGACAAAAAACAACACCCAAAAACAAAGACACGATAAAGCGAAAGCAGAATTCGATAAAGTCATCACACCAAAAGTATTAGAGGAATGTGAATCATTATCGCGTAAACTGTGATATATCTCTCACGAAGAATTGAATAAGGAGTTTACAGTATGAATCAAATACCGTCAACTAAATCACTCAATATAGATTCGCTTACAAAGATCAGATCTTTATTGGAGCATACCCCCTCAAAAGATCAAGCAACTGTTATTAACACTCCATCATTAACAGATCAATTATTAAAGAAACGTATTAGTCTTGGTTGTAAACAACAATTAAGATGTGTTTACAATAGGAGGATCTAACTTGAAAGGAACAGCAAAGGACACCGAGATCTTAATTGATGAACGTGGATATGATCCCGAACTCGAAGCAATGATTGGAGACGTAAGAAATCAACCGTGGAGTAAAAAAGATGAAGAAACCTTAGGACGTTACTACGGAAAAGTAAAAACAAGAGCATTAGTAACTAAATTGGGAAGATCACATGCATCAATAACCTCAAAAGTGCGTGAACTTGGATTACAATTCGAAGCAAAAACAAAAGGAAAATCAAGATGACATATATCTATAACCCAAAGACTACCGGTAGTGGAATCATTACATGCATTCCGCAGACTGGACGATGCCCGAATAACTGTGAAGACTGTTTTTTTCAGAGTGGACGTTCTTACTTAGAACCTCTTGACGATAATCTACCGAATATGCCCCCATTAAACATCGCTCGCACGAGCATAGTGCGCGTGAACGATGGAAATGATAGCAATGTTAATCGCAGATTAGTATTGAATATGACGGAACAATATCCGCAGAGATTCTATAACACTGCAATTAACAACGACCTTGAAGGATTCAATCAGCCAGTAGTGCTTACATTAAATCCGGGAAATATGACGGATACGGAATGGCATAAAGTGAAACTACCAATCCCACAGAATCTAATGTTCGTAAGGATTCGAGTCAATACATGGAATCTCGATACAGTAGTTAAACCGGCAGTAGAATATTATACATCGAATAATGTCCCGGTAGTCCTGACATTCATGGCGTATTATGAAGAATACCCGCAGATGAAATCAGATTATATCTACCGCAAACGCACCATGAACTCATACTATGCGATTACAACAGAATCATGGGAAAATATCATGTCGTTATTCAAATATAATGTATATGTATATTCCTGTGGAAAGATTGAAGGCGAAAAAGGTAAAACCGGGTGCAGGTATTGCGGTAATTGTATCCGTGAATATTATGCAACTATAGAACGTATGAAAAACAGACTATAATATCTATTTTTTTGCGAGTATATTGAGTTATTATGACGAAATGTGATAAATGTGGAAAAGAAGCCGGAAATCTATTCTGTGGATTCTGTCGGTCAGAAATTATGAAAAGACACAATCTCGTTCCGTTGATATTCTATGATAAAGAACGAAAAGGATACCGTGCAGGATGTTCATGTTTAGAATGCCCGGCAAATGAGAACGGTATTTGTATCACGGTTATGATGAACATTGATGAAATCACATTTCATGAGTACGATGGTGTAAACTGTGTGAAACAAGTATGTGGATGATCACGGTAATGTTTCAGGAAATATTACCTGTGGCGGTTCGTGTAGATGTGGAGATGTGGAAGGCAACATATCAGCAGGTGGTTCAGTTCATGCAGCAAACGCTCATGCTAACATGAACGCAGGTGGAAGCATACATGTCAATGGAAGATAAACTTGAAGCAAACCGTATTATTAATGGTAATTGTTTAGGTATAATGAAAACATTTCCGAGTAATAGTATAGACTCGATTGTTTGTGATCCTCCATATGCACTTGTTGGGGACAGTCGTGGGGGAAGTTTATCAATAGGTGATAAAACAATTAAGTTCGGTCGGAGTGGCCCAAGTAAAAACGGTGTCTCTATTAAAAAAGGATTCATGGGAAAAGAATGGGATGGACAATTACCGAGTATTGAGATTTGGGAAGAAGCATTACGAGTAGCAAAACCCGGTGCACATCTTTTAGCATTTGGTGGAACAAGGACTTTCCATAGATTAATGGTGTCTATTGAGGACGCAGGATGGGAATTAAGGGATACGCTCTCCTATAATTATGGGTCTGGATTTCCAAAAAGCATAGATGTATCAAAAAATATTGACAAACATCTTGGAATTGTAAGGGAAGATAAGTTTGAAGGATTGGGTAGGAATATAAGCCCCTCCGGAAACAAAAAATGTGATATTTGTGGGAAATGGTTAGTATCCGGAAATCCGTGTGAATGTCCAAGACCTCAAGATAAGCCACAGTCTGATGAAGCAAAACAATTTGTCGGTTACGGTTCTTCACTTAAACCGGCGTGGGAACCAATAGTGATGGCACGCAAACCATTAGAAGGTACTATTGCAAACAACGTGCTCAAATGGGGGGTAGGAGGTATAAACATAGATGCATGTCGCATACCTCATAATGAAAAACAAAAAGTAACAACCCGCGTTGGTCGTAAAAATGCCGAAGTATGGTCTGATACTGCATGTGGATATGATAATGAAAAAAATACAATTGCAAGTGCAAATCCAAAAGGACGGTTCCCTGCAAACTTTTTACTTGACGAACAATCAGCATTATTACTTGACGAACAAACAGGTATTTTAAAAAGTGGTGATGGTTGCACTCGTAGAAAAATAGGTTCATTCTTAGAACATGGGGGATTAGGAAAACCCGGAGACCTCCAAGTAACATATGGTGATTACGGGGGGGCAAGTAGATTCTTTTATACTTCCAAATGTTCAAAGAACGAAAGAAATGAAGGATTAGATCCAGAGCGTCCAAATACACATCCGTGCGTTAAACCACTATCGCTCATGCGTTACCTATGCAGACTCGTTACGCCCCCGCGCGGGATAGTCCTTGATCCTTTCTGCGGTAGTGGTTCGACATGCATTGCGGCAGTTCAGGAAGGATTTAATTATATTGGTACTGAACTGGAAACAGAGTATGTAGTGATTGCGAACAAACGCATTGCGTACTGGACGAAAAAGTGTAAAAAATGATCGAAACCATCATTAAAATAAGAATAATCGTAGGTATAGCAACACTTACCACAGAGCTGGTTGTGATGCCACTTCATATAACTATATTCGGGTGTAGTGCAGGTAGATCATTCACTGTGTGTTGAGAAGATTCTTTATTAATGATCTCACAAAATGCCCGGTATGTGGTTCTATATCAGTAGAATATGTTCCGGAATATCAATGGCATCATTGTTTTAAATGCACCTATTTAAAAAATGACCCCGAACACGAAAAAGCTTTAAACTCAAAGGACAAATCATTATAAGAAAATTAGTTTTAGGATATTCTATGACAGAAAGTAATTATTACGTAAATGAAATGTTCGTTTTTACGAAAAATGGTATTAAAGCAGGAATCTTCGGATCTATACTTACGATGGTCATGTTATGGTTAATAAGATTCCCGATGAATGCAATGAAATCGAATGTACTTGAAGAGTTAGATCCATCAAAAATAGAACTCATAAAAACGGTAAATGCCGTATATGGTTCAGCAGTATTAGATCCTACCCAAATTATATGTTTAAGTTTAACAATAGGATTCGTTGCAACACTAATACTATCGAAATCAGAAATAGAAATGCGAATGAACTATCTAAAAAAGAAATATAATGCGGAAACATGGAGTGTATTGATCGATCAATTCCGTTCAAAAGGAATGTCATATCCTTGGTGGAATAACGAACAGTTCTGGATAGAATCAGAATCATGGGCACAACAACAACTTGTAGAAGAGGCTATAAAAGATGCAAGCCATTGATCAATATCGAAACAAAATCCTATACGGGGATAGTTTAGAAGTTCTTAAAACCCTCCCGAGCAATTCTATCCAAATGAGTGTATCATCACCCCCATATTACGATCAAAGAGAATATGGTGTGGCAGGTCAGTTAGGGCATGAAACCACCCCAGAGGAATTCGTAAGAAAACTTGTTGAAATCTACGATGAAGTCAGGCGAGTATTAAGACCCGACGGAATCTGTTTCTTAAATATGGGCGATTCATACTGGCAAAAAGGCAAACATAAAACAATTAAACAAAAAGATTTATGTTTAGTTCCACAGAGATTAGAAATTGCTCTGCAGGATGCAGGGTGGTGGATTAGGAATGATATTGTATGGAAAAAACCCAATTGCATGCCATTTCCGGTAACAGACCGATTATTAAACAGTCACGAAAAAATCATATATATGACAAAATCCAAAGAATGCTTCTATGATGCATATGCAGTAAAAGAACCGGTAGCACAATATGGGAAAATAGTCACCGGAGCATTAAGAAATAAACGTGACGTGTGGGAAAGTGAAAAAGATAAAGAATTGTCGGCACTACAATGGATGTTAGCAAGATTACATCAAATTGATCCGGAACTCGATGAACTATTAATTGAAGATTACCTTTCAAACAATACCGATAAAACTGATGTTTGGACAGTCACCGTAAAAGGAACAAAAGAACTGCACTTTGCGGTATTCAACGAAGAACTGATCTTACCGGCAATCCTTGCGGGAACATCAGAACAAGGAGCATGCCCGATATGCGGCGCACCATATAAACGAATAATAGAAAAAGGAGAACCGATCAAAGAATGGAAATCAGCAAGTGGTTCTGATACAAAAGGCGAATATAAGGGAACATCAGAGAAGTTCTTGAAACAGGACGCGCTTGGTAAAGCCACACAGACGGGTTTTAATGCCCGATGGAAAGCAAAACAGCAGAATGCATCAGATGTTAAACGCAGGATATTAGAAGGGATGGTTTCAACAAAGACAGTTGATTGGGAACCGACATGCAACTGTTATAATAACAAGCAGAAAGGAATTGATACAGGTCAAACCTTACAGGGTTTCGTGCGTGATGATAAAACAGCAGTCCTTCGTGCGAAATCAAGAGAAGATGCAGTCAGAATGTATCCGGGTGACATAGAAAAACAAAAAGAACATATACGGTTCGTTCATGATCATGGCGGTTCAGATATAGATACGGAAACTAATATGATGTCGTGGGAACAGTCGTGTAATTGTCAGCCAACAGAACCAGTTCGATGTATAGTCATTGATCCGTTCATGGGAAGCGGAACAACTGCAATCACAGCAGATGCACACGGATTAGATTATATCGGAATAGATCTGAACAAAGATTATATCATAATGGCAGAACGAAGAATAAAAGAAGCGCGCGACAAAAGAATAGCGGAGAGAGAAAAAGTAAAACCAAAAAGATTTGAATCTATAGAACCTATGGAGAAATAATCATGGTACACATTAAATTTGAATACGACGACAAACCCACAAAAGAGTTTGAATGCAAAGAATGTATGGTCTACGGGAACATTACTGTAATGAAAGGTGTAACAGCATCGAAGGCAAAAGTAGTGAGAATCCCGTTATTCAAAGTTACCCAAATGGAATCATTTGAATAAACATATTTTTAAGAGGTTTTAATAATGGATTATATTTTTCTGATACAAATTGCTGGATTATTAGGTTTAGTTGGATTAGCAATAGCATATTTCACACTTGCATGGTTAGGAACATATATCGAAACACTACCGACAAAAAAATCAAACCCTAACAAATCACTTACAAGTCCGGGAATTTCCACGCGAATTGCGGGTATTCTTTTCATGGTAGGATATATTATAAGTGAATATGCAACACTCCAAGATGACAAAATGATTATCATCTTTGGAGTTGTAGGTATGATAGCAATGTATATGTTCATGGCAACATCGATTGTATTCTCATTTGCAGTAATAAACGCAATCAATGCAAAGAATGAAAAAGCAGGTGTGTCGGGATGAAGATGAACAGTCGTTGCAGAACAAAACAAAATCTTGTACCGAAACTCACCTGTAAAAAAAGTTATGTAGGTGTCGATATGGAATCATTATTCGAAGTGTATGGGGAATCGTTTAAACAGTATCACGTCACACTAATATCGAGACACTAAAATGTATTTATCTAAAGAAAAACTCCGTCATATTGGTCTTATATTAGCTATTGCAGGAAGTGTTATATCTGGTATTGGTGTAATAGCGAACAATATCCTATTAGACCATATATTAGCAATGCAGGTATGGAGATTTAGTAATGTAATCCTTGCAATATACTTCTTCGGTAACTGGAAACGGTGGTGGGAAGGCGGACTTTCTTCGGGTATAATGTGTGGACTGTATACGTTATTTTTACTCACAAACGAATGGGGGTTACAAAATGGTTGAAAAAAATATTAAAGTCCCGTATTGGGATGTAGAACTTAAAACTCGTAAAAGCATAACGACGATTGGAAACTATATCATCGAAAATGGTGGAGAAGTAACGGACACATTCAATCATTTAGATAGTGACATATTCCTCTTGCGCGCTCGCATGACGCCCGAACTCGCGGGAGAAGTCCAAAAACAGAAAGGCGTTATTGTGGTTGAAAAACCGCCGCGAATTATAGGGATGTAGATCATATGAAAATCGGACAAATGTTAATCTTGATCATCAAATGATTAAAGCGAAGTGGATAATGATAGATAATAACAGAACGTGCGACTCGTGCAAGCATTACGGAGTAACAACCGTGATGGTCAAAGAGATATGGGCCGAATACGACAATGACTGTAACGAGATATGGGGATATGAATATATTTGCCCTGCTTGTGGAAGGAGAGAACGATAATGAGAGTAGGAATAAAATCTGTAATATCCGGGGTGCATCAATTTTTGTGGCATCCTTTTTGCGTCCTACTCGCATGGATAGAACTTTATGGATTTCCGAAATGGAAAGAATTCATCTGTATTATAGTCCACGATTTGGGCTATTTGGGATGCTCAAATATGGATGGCGATGAAGGTGAAAACCACCCGGAACTTGGAGCAAGAATAGCGTACACATTTCTTGATGGAGAAGTTACAACATTACTTGAGAATATCGATGACGGTAAGTGGTATCAGATTACCCCAGATCTTACGTATTACAAGTTATGTATGTTCCACAGTCGCGGAACTGCAAAGAAATACAAAGAAGAACCCTCAAAATTATGTTGGGCGGACAAACTTAGCATCAAATACGATCCGTGGTTCTTATACTTGCCGCGTGCAATATTATCAGGAGAGATTAAAGAATACCGCAAACGAGCTGATGCGTTCGGAGAATTGAAATACGATAAATCAAATTATGACTGGTATAAATGGAGTCACGACAGAATGATCCGCAAAGCATACAATCATGACACGACTCCCCCGTATGAAGGTCATTAATATGCACCCTGTATCAAAAGTATTGCCGTATGTGATATGTGGTATATTCAGTTACATACGGATATATGGAGTTAGATAAATAATGGCAAATACTGGAACGTTGGAATGGGCACCCGATAAAAACAATTGTATTTTGGGGTGCAGTAACGACTGTCTCTACTGCTACGCTGCAGGTATCAGTGATAGAACCGGTCACATAAAAAGAGTCGATTGGAAAAACGAACGACCAAATAAAAATGCAAGACCCAAAAAACACAAGGGTCGAATCATGTTCCCGACAAGTCACGACTTGCACTACAAAAATATCGGGATGTGGAGTGGTCATTTAGATGCATTGATCGAAATGGGGAACGAACTATTAATAGTATCAAAACCCGAATGGGATACAATGAGTTACATCATTGATACATATAAAAATACTGCATATGCAGATAAAATAGAATTCAGGTTCACTATTGGAACTGACAACGAAGAAACAAGGAAGTTTTGGGAAACGGGTGCACCGTCAATGTCAGAGAGAATCCGTTGTTTGAAATACGCGCATGCGTATGGATTTAAAACATCAGTATCGATGGAACCTTTGCTTGTAGATGATCCATCAGATTTTATTAAATCAATAGAACCGTGGGTTAATGGAGAGATTTGGATTGGTCTGATGAACTACATCACTCCGAAGATGTTTGATGAACATACGATGAAATGGTATCTCGAACAAAAAAGAATTAATTCTCGTGAGAATATCCAAAATGTATATAATAAGATGAAGGACAATCCAAAAATACGATGGAAAGATTCAGTTAGAGAATTATTGAGGTTAGTATAATGGCAAGCGTATTTAATTCACTAACAGCAATCATAGGAACATTCCTTTTAATTATTATTGTTGTAATGTTCTGTTATAGCGCGTATCAAAATAGTCAGTTTAAAGCAAATGCTCCTATAACCTGTCAACAGGTAATAGATAAATCTGATTATAAATCTGTAGAATTACGTGATGGTAATTATATCGGATATAAATATGTTTACAATGGATACGATATATGCACTGCTAAAAATGGAACTGTAATCTCAAACATATCATTAGGTTATCACGAAGAATTATATTTTATGCTATACGGGAGTTAAAACAATGCCAACAAATAATATCCCCCCGGTATTACACTTATGGTCACCGGAATATTTCCATTCCGAAGGCTATGTTGTAGGTAATTATGAAGGGCTGATAAGATTACGGAATGTTATAGACAATGCTATAACAAATGGATTCAGTATGGACTCTGTATATATTGGGGATGGAGAAGGCTATAATCTCTATGTATTCAGATTCGATAATATAATGCACGCGGCAGTCCCATATAGGGATGATATAGCCGCAGAACAACGGGAACGAGCTATATACCCGTGGGATATGGTTAAGAGAAAATAATGACTGATCTTACTGATAACGAATGGGAAATCAAAAGTTTCTTTTTTGTATCCTATAATATTATATTCATGCTTCCGATTGTAGATGCTATTTATGGGGGATATTTCGGGTTTGAATACGGAATATTTACTTCATTAATAATCCTGATTGATTTCTGTGTTATAACAAAATTAATCTCAATCGAAACAATAATATTTGGTGTATTAAAATGACTGTGAAAAAATATGTAATTGATTTTTATGATGCATTTGATGGATGGGGAGAAGGGCGACTCGGCGATTTTATACCCGGGTTCTCATTTGATTCATTTGAAGATGCAAAACATTTTTGTGACGAGAAAATGAAAATTCTTGATAACAATAATAAAAATATGGGCGAACATTTTAGTGTATTTGTAGGCGATCAAGAAATCTACAGAGGGAAAAAATGAGAACTTTACATTCTCACAGATGTGAAACCTGTTATAAAGATGATTGTATAATCACATACTATGATATAGATAAATACAAATCTATAAAAATAGACCCAAAAGATCTTATGGAAGAATCAACAGAATTCGTTCAGGGTATAAAACAAGTGGGGTGTGCATCATATTTAGAACAGGGAGTAGCATCACATATATTTCCATATAATCAAAAAGAAGATGTGCAACCGAATAATCAGATCAGTTATAACCTGTTATCAAATACCATAAAGACTTTATGGACAAGACAACAAGTTATATCAGAATTAACCGAAGGTGTATCAAACACATGACAGAAAAAACATTAACTGATGAACACCGTCAAGAACCCCAACCGCTTTAGCGGTGGGAGTAAGTCAGGTGCGTAGGAGTTGCACCGTTAGAAGTGAACAGCAAACAGGGAATTCGTCTTAATGATATAACGAAAGATCTGAAACTATTATAAGGTGAATCATGCCGACAGAAAAAGAAGTAATTAAAATTGTAGGTAAAGTAGTATGGAAAAAAATGCAGGAATCCGGATGGCTTGACTGTATAACCGTAACAATAAATAACGCAACATGCAAATTCAAGTGTGAAAAATGTGGTCGTGTAAAAAACATCAATATAAAACCATATGACCCAAGTATCCAACCGAATTGCGAATGCGGTCGATGGAAAGGTATGCACATGGAAAAAATAATCACCGCTGAATGCGACATCCCGATGTCAGATATTGACCGCGCATATCGTGCAGCTACAGGAAAATATGTCTCTCCATTAGAATGGGATTAATATGAAACGGAAATGTGTAAAAACTTTTACTGCGACTATATATTTGGGTTTCAAAGACATATCACTCGTTGATGAAACCGAATGCAGTCTATTCGAATTAGAAGCAGAACTCCAAAACTATAAAAATCAGTTGGATTCTGAAACAAGCATTTCACAAGCACGAAATATATGTCAAACCTATTGTAATAATGTCGGATTGTGTGTAACAATCACCCCTACGGAATTCATATACACAAATGGTTCTGAACCCGGATGTGCAATAGGATTAATTAATTATCCAAAATTCCACTCTGATCCGGATACAATCACAAAACACGCAATCAGAATAGCGACGTTATTAAAAGATGCATATAAACAAAACGGAGTAACTATAGTAACATCAGATGAAACTATAATGTTATGCGGAGAATCAAAATGATAATCAATTACGCATGTCCGGAATGCGGAAGCAGATTAGATAATACAAGTAGTCGTTTTGGGAGTCATTGTATCTCTCAATATTATGCTTGCCCAAAATGTCCATATTTTGTAACCTTGTCTAATGGTCATTGGTCAACTATATCAGACAACATTCCAATAATCATATCAGGTTCAGATCAGATCAAAGTAAAATCATCAAACCCCGAAGAAAAACCGTCAATATATCCAAAAATATACAGTACAATAGGTAAAATTAATTGTGTGAAACCGATTGATGGGATTACTCCGATGCCAATGTTAAAGTTCAAAGACTGGCAAGGTCAATGGATTCAAAACATGGTGTCCCGTATCTGTAAACAGCATGGTCACACGCAAGTAAAGATCACATTAGAAGTAATTGATGATGATCACGAATACTGATAATTGTCAAATCGTTTATTAAAAAAGAATAAATACTAAAAATGTCAATGGATAGTATACAATTCGGAAAAGAATTGAAGTAGGTATAGAAAATGTTAGAAATCGTTTTATTAGGTGTGCTCGTTTTTGTGGGAGTATTTGTTCTATTAAAAGGAATTACGCTCGTACGAGATAACGAAGTAGGTATCGTAACGAAGAACATGTTAGGAAACAAGTATGCTCCGGTTGCGGTCAAATCGTCAAAAAAGAACTGAGTGTACGGGTGCATCAATGTCCCTTTTGCGGTCTTTCTATCGACCGTGACGTTAATGCTGCCCGGAACATTCTCGGATTGGGGCTACAATCCGGTGCGTGTACCACTTCAACAGTACACGTCAGATGCCCGCGAATTTATTCGCGGGAGTAGTCACAGTTGAAATAATAAGGATTGTATAGTTCATGGCTGAAAAAAAGGTTATTGACGAAAGTAACGATCTCCATGTTTTAATTGACATGAAAATCCCGCAAGTATATATGAGTTTCAGAGGAAACACAAAAAATGCTACGGAATATATGAGTTCAACGAAATGCAGGGATATGAAAATCCGTCATATTCGTGTAGACGAAAAAGGTAATATCAGATTAGCAAAAGAAGATGGAGAGGTATTAAATTGTCCCTAATATTAGACTCAGAGATTAAAACCAGTCCACGTTCTTCATTTGGAGTAGCATTAATGAGTGTAGGGTTCGCTATAAGTGTGGGTGCAACGATAATTTCAGTGGCAACAAGATCTAATACTATCAGTCCTCTTGTGACCCTATGTATGGTTATGATATTGATTGGTGGAATGATTTTAATGATGTTCCCTGCAAATGGAAGTGTTTAACATGACAATAGATAAACTCGCATTAGGAGCAGCATTAATTGTAACAGGATTAAGTTGTGCTTTTTTATCAGCATTAGTGTATAGTTATATGCCATTATACAATGGTTTCAATTTATTCGGATTATTTATTATGGTAGGGGCATGCATATTCTTCATAGGTGCAATGATACTATTATTTATGAAAAACACTCCTGAAAAAGAGGTGGATAAACAACCATGATTCAAGAAAGGATATTATTCCAAACAGAAGTCGGAAGTTATATGTGGGGGATGCAAAAACCTGACAGTGACCGTGATATAATGTGCGTATACGCGCAACCTACGCGCGAGATATTATCGGGGATGCAAACTAAATATAATAAACATCAACATAAAACAATGATTGATGGAATAGAATGGGATACACAATATATGGAGATAGGACATTTAGTAAACTTATTGAAAAATGGTAACGTAAACGCATTATGGACGGTAACGAGTCCTGTAGTCATTCAAGGTTCTGACGATCTCAATCGGTTGCGTGAAATCACATTAGTAAACTTATCTAAAGTATCTTTTTATTCAATTAATGGTATGGCAGTCAGCTGTCTCCACGATCAGGAGAAACGACCAAATATGCCGTATAATAAAGCATACAAACAGTGTTTAAGAACGCTGATGTTCGGAATCAACATGTTCGAACTCGGGGAAGTTTTATTTACACCGGTTCGCATAGAAGTCACTAAAAATGATATAGATATAGCGTTCAATCGCTTAAATGAAGCATTTAACAACACAAAGTTAATATCCTCACCAAACGAACAAGTATTCAAAGATTATTTATATAACCTACGAATATCTAATATAGTTTGAGGGAGATATGGACATAAACACAGGATCGATAAAAAACAAATACCTAATCGTATTATCATTTTTATGCATATTCATATGCTTATGCGTACCCGCGCTCGCAATAAATAACACCCCGGTAATAGCACCCCCAAAAATAATTGATTTAATTGGAGGAGGGCATACACCACCGGTTGCATACATTGGGGAATATGTAGACTTATCAAAAGTTGTAGGGTGGAGTGGTCAGATTGCATTTTGGTATAGTGGATACCCATCAAATCTACAAAAACCGGATATAATCATAGATGCAAGTTCATTCCAGCATAGATTCTGGATAGACCCTGCAAAGTTCAAAGCCGGTATGTGGTATAAATGGGATGGAGAATACGAGGATTCATCTAATAACGAAGCATTCGAAGTAAAAGACGGGATCAGACCGGTAGCAATGCCAACAGAAGTAGCCGCAAACTTTACTGGTATAACCCCTATAGTAACAGCGGTTCCGTATGAACCATCAGACGTACACATTCTAATCGCTCGTGGTGATCAAATAGAATATCCGTACTGGAATCCGAATGAGAAACAAGGATACTTATGGTTATTTGGGAAAACACAATCAATATTGGGGTATAAGATGGATTCACCGGAGATTGGTAGCAATATATTCAAATTCCCATTCGGTGAAGAAATAACAGAAAACCTTGAAACCGGTTGGTATACGGGATATATGCAATTCTGCAATAAACGTCCGGATGTCATATACAACGAATCAGAAAACATTCTTGACACCCCGTATGACGATGCAATAATTCCCGACATTCATTTAGCGGGATATACCACGGATCGGATTAAAGCAGAGTTCGAAAAACTTGAAAAAAACACAGCATATACTGACGACCGATTAGTAAATGTAACTTTAGAGATTAAAGACCCGAGTATCCAGTTTACTGATTATTATGAAGCAGATGATGTAATTATCATCCAAGGGAAATCCACATTAGCTGTGGGAACTAACATATCGTTTATTGTAGATCCATCTCGATATACTGCAGGATATTCTACAAGTTCGCATACAGTATGGGCGACATTAACTGGGAATATAAAAACAGCGAGAGAATTCACAGTAAACATCCCTATAAACTGGGATGAAATGGCTATCGGGGGACACGAAGTCGTAGCAACTGTAAATAAATTAAAGATCCATCTTGTACAGAAGAAAGAATTTGATACTACCAGTATATGGGTAAACCCGGCACCTACATTAATTACAGAAAAAGTCATTGTAGAAGATGGTGGGTGGCACAGGGTAAATACTTCTATCCGGTATGGAGCTACACCGACCCCACAAATTATCTATGTAAACTCAACGCCAAAAATAGTATATGTATATGTGACACCATCAGTTAATCAGAATGTAAGTGTAACAGCAGTAGCAACAGCAGCACAACCGGGAATTGTATCAACAACAGCACTTCCTGCAGGTGTAAGAACAACAACACCCCCGGAAGAAACCCCGATTTCACCAATTATCGCAATAGGTGCATTAGTTGTAATTGCTGCATATGTATTAATTAAAAAGGATTGAACATTATGTGTAACACACAACCCTATAGACCGGCATGGGTAAAGACAGATGAAAAATTCAATACTTTTATCTGTCCGAAATGCGGGTATCCGCAATATTGCGGATGTTCATCGTGTAAAGACAAAATACCGAAAAATTATTTTCCATATAAATGGAGACACGAAACAATAGAAGGTCAAGAGAAATATCCATTAGAACTATGCGTATGCGCGAATTGTGGTTTTGAAGCATCTATTGACTGGTGGATGGAATATTGTGCAAAACAATATATGGATAAACCGATAACGTAAGTATAGTGTTTTAATCATGGCAATTATTTTTAGAGATCGAGCATTAAAAGAAGGAGAACATTCGCATTACTATTGCGATAAGTGCAACGAAGAACTCCACCCGGACTTTGCATACTCACATAAGTGCAATTCAATAAGACCCTGTTGGAATAACTTAATACAAAACAAATACTCAAATAAATTGTGGTGATTATTATTCAGACGGCTCGATGCAATCAGGATTGTTCATATTTCAGATGGGATGAAGTCGGAGCGAATTTCAAAGCATATTGTTTAAAAAACAGTATGCATATCAAAGATATGGGTCATTGTCCGTTACCAAAAATAACGGTTATAAATGAACCTGCTGTAATAGAACAGGTGATTTGAATATCAACAATAGACTCACTACCGTATACTGATTATTTGAAAGAAACTCAAATGGCAGTAATCACCTGTTATCCGGATATAACCGAAAACACACTGATCGGGTCTAAAACCATATTATATGAAATTGATAGCGCTCCACAAAAATATCCATTATATTCAGAAATAAAAACGAACCGCCACAAAAAAAAGGTTATAACCCATAATTGTGTGGAAGATCTTAAAATGGAATTGCGCAGCAAGTCTCGTGGATCAAGTCATAATGGTGCAGTATATTTAAGGAGATCATTATAATGACTGCTAAACCGATTGTAACTCAAAAAGAACCCTTAAAACAACCGCGTAAACAGATAGATCTAAAGAAAGCGTATACGAAATTCACTGAAAAATTCAATGACGCGATATATAACCACATAATCTTAAAAATTAAAGGATACATTATCCACTCGTGGATAGAAGATTTTGAAGATCAATACTTAAAAACATTCAAACCCGTTGCAGTCAATGTATTGGAAGCAAAAGTTGTTATTAATAATGTTTATAAACGAATGAGTGAATACAAAAACGATGATAAATTCCTAATATTCGTTAAATACAACTCAAAAGAGGGTTTTAGTATTTCATCAACACAATCAGTTGAAGAAATAGAATATGCGGAATTCCAAAAATGGAAAAAACTACGCAAAGGAGGTAAATAATGACGGATCTAGAAGTAAGGGGTTTCTTAACAACCGGTTGTAATAAATGTAGATTTGCAGAAGCAGATGTGGGGGATTATGATGCGATACGAGGATATTACTGTAAGTTATCAAACCACAAAATTGAAACAAATGCAAGTATGGATCTCCCGGAAGCATTTCCAAGAAATTGCAGATTAAAAATATATAGCGATGCAAATACAAAAACACATCAAAAATATAAACGTATTGTAGACTTATTAACCACAGCAAATGTTATCATAAAGGAGCGATAACATGGAGATAAAACAAATTCACGGTTATAGCATTCATACTGTTAAAAAAGAAAACTGCCAAAATCTAAACTACGGGTATAAAATAACACTTGCACTGGCACCTCCGTTTATTATTGGGGTAATGGGTCCGATTTGTGCATGTATATTCGGTATAATGGAATATTTATTATATGGAATGATAGCGGGTGTCGTATGGATGGTAATAGGTTTAGAGATATGTCGAGTTACCCTCAACGTAACACCACGATGTGGTTGTGAGATCACAATGTATAACCCAAGACGCGAATGTGTTAATACAAAAGAATATATATTTAGTGGTAATGCTGATATTGATGCAGAAAACATAAAAAAGATTATCGGTCAGTTTGAACAAAATGCGAACTCGCTTAAGGAAGAATATGAACGAGAACGTAAAGAACGTAAGTTACAAGCAGAAAACTCTGAACGGTGTTGTAATCAATATAAAACGGTAATGGAGCGTGTAAAATCATGAGCATGGGATGGAGTTTTATCATATTAGAAGGGTATTGTGCCCGTAAATGGGATTACCATAATAAATCAAGCAAGTGGACATATGGGTGGAAAGGAAACAAGAACCCGGAAGACCGAGGTAAAAAACCGAACCCGCATTACGACCCTGATGTGAAATTACCGGAACGACCGGAGTTTTGCGAAAAGCACGTTTGTTATACTTGCTATGATAACGATTGTCCGCATCTTGCAATCGGAGAAGGAAGAATGAAAGATGTTAAAAAAGTAATAAAACATTTCAAAAAGAAAAAAGGCAAAAAATGATAGACCATCAAGTTGAAGTGCAAGCCAACGGCTTTAGCCGTTGGTAGTTGACCATATAAGTAATAAACAAGCCCAAGAGATATCTATATCGCATAATAATAAGTCTAAAAGCAGATTTGAAGACATTATAGTATAGGAGAAATCATGACGACAATTTACTGTCAATTTATCGACGGAAACATTTCAACAGAAGAACTCCCAAAGTTATGTAAACCCTACATCGGAGAAACAAATTGTACACATTGTGATAAATCACCACTACTTGCGACCGGTGTAACCGCAGAAGACCTCAAACTCAATCTAAAATGCTGGTAAGATATGAAATCAGAATATACACTCACTGCTGAAAAAAAATATGTTGTTGATTATGATGACAACAATTATTCTGATGCATAGTTGTTGCACTCTCAATAGCATTTCTACCAGTATTATGGTTTAGCAGGGACGCACTCAAATGACAATTGAACCTACATATATAGATAAAGGCGCAACATTCAGTCCTGATAGAAAATACAGGTATCTGTTATGGAGAACATGGGATAAAAGTTTACCCTCCGCAATGTTCTTGATGTTGAATCCATCGACTGCAGACGAAAATGTATTAGATCCCACTTTAAGAAGATGTGTAGGCTATGCAATGAAATGGGGGTATGGTCGAATGGATATATGTAATATATTTGCATTAAGATCTACAGATCCAAAAGAACTCTATAAATCCGAAGATCCTATCGGGGTTGATAATGATCAATACATCCTGAAAACAGCTAAAGTAAACGGGGTTATTATTGCAGCGTGGGGAAATCACGGAGCACATAATAATCGGACACAAGAAGTTGTAGATCTACTCACTTCCCCAACTGTATTTGAATTACACGCATTAGCGCTTACAAAAACCAATCAACCGGTTCATCCGTTATATCAAAGAAGTGATATAATGCCAGTGAGGTATATGTAATGACAATTTTTGCAGACGAATTAATTGATTTATTCGATAACATGGAACTCGTTATAGATCATCAAGAACCCCCATATCCGTATGAACTGACCCTACACGGTGAAGAAGTAAGAGAATTCCTTGCATATAAACTAATGAAACTTACAGCACAAATTAAAACAGAGGATAACAATGACCACTGAACAAGAAACAATGAGAATACCAGAGGAACCTATATTTATTAATGGATTCCCGTTATCTACAGAATTTAGTGATACATTACTTATTGATTACGAGAGGTATGGAGAATACTGTACGCGTATGATGAAAATCAAATTAGATTCCCATTTATGCAATCAACGTGCAGCTTTATCTTGGTGTCATGAATATGTAGAAGCTATAATCGATGTTAACAAACTTGATATCACAGATGAGCAAGCAAAACAAGCATTCGGTTGTGCAATATATCAATTACTGATGCAACACAAGAAATTCTTCTGTAAAAAACAGGGTGAAGTATAGGAGAGAAAAACAATGGACTCATTAGTTTCAATGATTGTATTAATCATTATTAGTGCATGTATGGAACTGATTGCATTTCTCTTGGGAGTATTATGTGTCATCCCAGAAAACGATCCGGAATCAGAAATCGATTATCTCAAAAAAAGAATCAATATATTAGAAGAACGCGAACACATGCGCATACTTGAAGAACATGAAGTAGCAATGATGGTTACAAAAGATCCGGTTGTTCAGACTGATGCGTTCAAAGAAAAAGAGAAAAAATCGACCGAAAAAAAAGGGATTCAAACTGTATGGAGAGAAGGAGATGAACGATGAGTATCCGTAGTTTTATCGGAGAAATCGGTCACGACATACTCTCGACGTTCAAAAATGCAACGAATATGGGGGAATCGTCAAGAGAAGGAAGATTAACAGTCAGCATGATCATCAGTCTGTTATTCTTTTTCTCGTTCCTTGCAATCACAGGGGATATAACATCAGCAGCGTGCTTAACCGCAGGATTAGAAATAGTATTATTATTTGTATTATCTATATTCTGACATACTCCCACGGCTAAAGCCTGTGGGGTTCTGACGTTGCCGGGCAAAGCGATATTGCGTCGTGGGGTATCAGTGCTCCCATCAACCGGATCTCTTTCTCCGATTGATCGATCATGCTTTGATGACGACCTGCAATGTTAAATGCCGCATTAACGTCAGCATGATCAACGTGTCCACAAGTAGGACACTTAAA
>JANYJT010000262.1 GCA_025358395.1 Bacteroidia bacterium | reverse complement strand
CTCTCGAACAGCCCGCGCACCGCCTCGAATGCGGCGCGCGATTCCGCGTCGGTCAGCTCGAGTGCGGCCGGGTCGACCAGCGTCACGTGGTCGCGGCCGACAAGCCAGTGCGCCGGCGTGACCAGGCCCCATGTTGTCTTCAGACGAGATGTCGCTGCCAGGAGCGAATAATTTGGTCACGGCAAAGCCAATTTCACGTTTGGCACGTGTGTTGGTCTGGGGAGGAGAATTGGCCGGGCGAGACTGGACTGCTTCGTCAACGAAACTGCTCAGTTGGTCGACGCCTCGCTTGACAGCGTCAGAAGCTTGGTTCCCCGCAGCAGACGCAACGGCGCTGGCACCAATGCCCAGACCGCCACCCAATGCTTTAAGAGCCCCTCCCAATACCATGCCCGTGCCCATGGAAAGAAGGAGTAATGTGATGATCAGAGTCAGACTCCAAACGAGAATGCCATGGGCAAAACCACTGGGGCGGGAATGAGAGAATCGTCCTGCGACAAACCCTCCAAACCATAGGGCGGCCAAGGCACATACACTCCAGACTACCGCCGCCCCGATCGTAAAGTTGGAAATTGGATTGGAGTCGGTCTGCGGGGCGAATGTCCCCAAGCCGGCCGCCACGCCCAAAGCAGTAAAGAGAATGTGAATCCCAATCGCGGCAATGGTGCCTCCGAAAATCGCTCCCCACGAAAGCGAGTGAAGGAAACGCCGATCACCTCCAGGTATGTCGATTCGTTGGTTGGTTGGTTTCCATGTTTGCATCCTTTAATATAGGGTTGTTAGGTTCAGTCAGACCGCTTCCACCGGCCGACCTTGATTCACTTTCCCAGCATCTTCGCGACGATAAAAATTAAGACCGCCCCGCCAAGCCCTCCGCCAAACAGGAGATACACAAGCGAGTACCCCGCGGCCGCAAGCGGTATTACATTTGCCAATTGTGCATCCATTTTGACTCCCTGTAAAAAGTGTTGTCTTTGTTGTAGGAAGATCGGTGTCACTCATGCGTACTCATCGAATGACACCGACAGTGATCCCTGGCTGCTGGCACAAACTATACCGCGCCGGGCTGCTCGCCATTCCAAGTGTCCGCGTCGGACTGCGGACCGCAGTGGAGCCAGCCATCATAGCAGGCGTCCTTGGCTTGGTCCCAACTCAGCCCGCTCACACCCTGACGCTGATTCCACCCGCTCTGGAGTTCATCGCGGACTTCGTCCCAGCTTTGGCCCGGATGCTGCATCCGCGCCTCGACTCCGTACTGGTACGCCGGCTGATACTGGTCGTAGGCGCTACCTGCCTTGACATACGCACGTTCCTTGTAGTTCTCTCGCCAATACGCATCCTCAACCGTGGGGTCTATCTTCTCGGCGATTCCCTTGCCGGCAAACCCGCCGCCCACTGCGCCAATGACTGCGCCAATCACAGCGCCGATAGGAGCCGCAGGGCCTGTGGAGACTGCCCCAATGGCTGCTCCCGCAGCCGCCCCGGCCGCTATACCGGCAGCGCCTCCAGCAGCGGCGCCAAGCCCTGTGCCCACGGGGTGTGATCCCGGTGCGCCGGTGATTGGGTCGGGATTGATGTCCCGCCTTTTCGTCGATTCCAATGTCTCATCTTCATTAAAACTACGCGTGTCGTTGTTGCTTGCCATCTCAATCTCCTTTTTAATAAACCACGCCGACGCTGGCGTACTTTGCCAAGAATTGCAATTGCGATGCCACATTAAGGCACGGCTGAATAACGTAAGCTGGCTCAACTGCCTTAAGACCTCCAGACACCACTTGACCCTACCGTTTTGCACTCGTTCCCGCTGGCGGGGGATCGCCGCGATAGCGACACAGTGTCACAGCCTTGGCTGCTGTCGCGCAAGATGACGCTACGGCGAGAGTAATCATGCAAATGAGCCTGTATTCGATGAAGAGGATGGATTGCCTGAGCCACTGACAATAGATAATTTGAACCGGTCGGCGTTAGTCATCCTGTTCCCACGGGACTCGGGCCACTTATTCGGCTTTCTGACAGATGCCCGGAAATATTGTCACACCAAGAACGAGCGTTATACCCCTGGCGATTGACCTAATGCCTGTGCTAGCTACTATACTGTCGTCCGGGCAGAAGGCGGTTCCGGGGCGGGCCCCATCTTTTGGTAGGCGTCCGGTGTATTCAGTGACCATTCAGCAAGGAGCGATCATGCAGCGTTCAACTTGTGTCTTGGCGGCGGTCGGTGTCGTTGCGGTGCTTGGCGTGGCGAGGCTTGGCCTGGCCCAGTCGATCTCGACCGTTCCCGATAGCGCGATCCTGATGGTCAAGGTCAACAACGTCCAGAAGGTCAGCCAGAAGATTGGTAAGCTTTGCGAGCAATGGGGCATCGCAGCGATCAAGCCCGAGGCGGCCGACCCGTTGGGCTTCCTCCAGAACAGGACTCAGATCAAAAAAGGCGTCAACCTCGCTGGCGAGATGGCGGTCATCATGCTTGATCCGGGACAGGGTCCGCCTCCGATGATCATCATGATTCCCGTCACCGACTACCAGGCCTTCCTGGGCAATTTCCCGAACACCACGGCCGACGGCGCCATTAGCAACATCAGCCTGGCCCCCGATGGCGAACCGGCGTTTGTCATGAAGTGGGGCTCGTTTGCAGCCTTGGCATTGGATAAGACACTGTTGGAAACCAAGCTCACCTCCGCTCCTTTCCCGGCACAGGCGGCCAAGCAAATGGCCGGGCGGGATGTCGTGGCTTACGTAAACTTTAGGGCTTTCCGCGACAAAGCCGTCGGAGCTCTCGCGTTCGGCAAACCCTTCTTGCTGTCCCAACTCGACCAGCAATCCAAGAAGGCCGCGTCGGCCGACAAGCGGAAGTTTCTACCCCTGGCCAAGGTAGCCATGGGACAAATCTTCAACGGCATCGAGCACGTCCTGAAAGAAACCCAAGCGGCAACTTATGGCATAGCCCTCGGCGACGAGGGCATCCAAGTCACCACCGTCTGTGAGTTTGAGCCCAATAGTTACCTGGCCCAGACCGTCGCACAGGTCAAGAATATTCAGGGGAACTTTGCCGCCGGTCTGCCCGAAGGCAAGTACATCACTGTCGGCGGCATCATACTGGACTCCCCGGTCTACGCGCAGCTTATTGACGACGCGGCCGCTCCTGTGCTCATCGAAGTCGCCAAGATGGGCGATGAGATGAAGCCGATCGCCGACTATGTGGCCGCGACGAAGACCGCTGTGCTTGCCACCAAGCGATATTCATTCGCCGCGGCCGGCAACGACCAGAAGGTGGGCGACGGTCCGCTGGTGAAAGCGATGGCCGTATTGGACGGCGACGCAAAGGCGCTTCTCGCCGCCCAAAAGACCATGATGCAGTCTCAGGAGCAGTTCTTGAAACTTTTTGATTTCCAGAACATGGGCGTCGCCAAGACCGAGATCAAGTCCGGCGCCAAGATCGTCGATGGTGTCAGCTTCGATGAGATGAGCCTGACGATGAGCGGTGTGCCCGAGGGTTCGCCTCAGGCCGCCATGCAGAAGATGATGTACGGCCCCGATGGGATGAAGATGTACCTCGGGGAGATCAATCCGCAGACGGTGCTGATCGCCGAGTACGGCGATGACGTCATGCTTCAAAAAAGCGTCGAAGCGGCCCGCACTCGTAAGACAACATTTCTTGACGCGAATATCAAACAAGTGTCGGCCAAGCTGCCGGACACACGCTTTGTCGAGATGTACCTCAGCGTGGACCAGGGCGCTGCGATGATTTCCAAGGTAATGCAGTCGATGACTGGGCAGCCGCTGCCCGTGGACATCCCCGCTGGTGAGCCGCCGATCGGCATGTCCGCCTCAACCGAAGGTGCCAGCATCCGCACAGACGTCTATGTGCCTTCGGCTGTGATCCAGAACATCGTTGGAGGCGTCATGCAGATGGAGATGGGCAAGATGACCAATGAGAAAAAGCAGGACGGCGGGCTGTAAACGGTGGAGCCTGGAGGCCGGAAATCAAAATCGGCAAACAGGATTCAACCACGACGACACAAAGACACGACGAAGAGGAATGATCTGGCCTTGTTTTCGTTGTGCCGTTGTGGTCAAGAATGAATGAGTGACGTACGGGTGCGACGGCGACATCGCGTCACCTCACTTGGTCGGTGCGGCTCGGAGGATATCCAGCAGGGCTGAGATATCCGGCGGGAGCGGGGCCTCGAGGGTCATCTGTTCCAGCGTCACCGGATGGGTGAAGGTGATTTCGCGGGCGTGCAGGGCCTGGCGGTCGAAGCGAAAATCGCCCGACTGAAAAATCCGCCCGCCGTACATCGTGTCGCCCACCATCGGATGGCCCAAAGTGGTCATGTGGACGCGAAGCTGATGGGTGCGCCCGGTCTTGGGCGTGAGCTTAAGGAAAGCGTACTTTTGTGGCGGGGGCGGACTCTTCTTGTCCTTGGAAAATTGACTGGGCAGTAGCACTGACGGGTCGGCGTAGGCGAAAGTCTCCAGCACATCATACCGGGTGATGGCGACCCGGCCGCCGTTTTCCACTTTGCGGATCGCCTGCTTCTCGCGAACGTAGCGATCCTGGCCGATCGGCAGATTGATGACGTCTGAGTGCAGTTCCGGGATGCCGTGGATCACGGCGACATAGGTCTTTTGTATGGTGCGGTTTTCAAATTGCCGGGCCAGTCGCCAGTGGGCCTCATCGCTCTTGGCGATCAGCATGATGCCAGTGGTGTTGCGGTCCAGGCGATGGAGAATGCCCGGCCGCCAGGAGCCGTTGACCGTGCTCCATTTCTGCCCGTAATACACCAGTGCATTGACCAGCGTGCCCGTCCACTTGCCGCGGGCCGGATGCACCATGATGTTGGCCTGCTTGTTGATCGCCATGAAGTGCTCGTCTTCATAGACGACATCCAGCGGGATGGGCTCGGGGATCAGTTCGTTGACCTTCTCGGGCGGGGCGAACATCTCGACGATATCTTCGGTGCGCGGGTGATAGCTGGCTTTGGCAGGCTTGCCGTTGACCTTGACCAGGTCCTGTTCGATCAGGCGCTGGACGGCCGCCCGGGAGAGATAGCCAACACGATCGACCAGGTATTGGTCAATTCGGCGGGTGAGGTTCTTGGACACGCGCCACTTGAAGTGCTCGACGTCGCTCTCCTCATTGGAGTCTAGCGGCGATTCGATCAGCACCAGTTCATCGCTGGGCGCATTGGCGGGAGGTTGTTCAGGTTTGGTGGGCAAACCTACTTTGGAAGAATCACATCCGACATCGTGGGGACACTGGCCGGGCGGGTGGTGGCCAGGAACAGCGGGCGCTTCACTTTATCCATCTGCCGCAGGCGAAACTGAGCTTGGGTCTTGAAGGCCGGGCCAATGGCCGGATCGGTGGAGAGGGCTTCATAGAGGGTGTTGGCCACGGCCCAGTCGCCGCGGTTTTCGGCGATGGCGGCCAGACCGAACTGGGCGGTCATAGCAGGCAGGCCGCTATTCTTATGCGATTTCAGCACCTTTTCATAAGCTTCCTGGGCCTTGGTCAGGTATTCCTGCGGCGTGCTTTCCATGCGGAACTTGGTCGGCTGAGTGGCAGCAGCCCCGCCGGTGATTTCAGGCAGGTTGGCCAGCGTCCAGTAAAGATCGCCTTGGGCGACCAATGCTTCGGCAACCAGTTGGGCATTATCGGAGGCCAGCGCGGCTTTGATGGAGCGGCCGGTGGCATCGATGATCTCGTTGCGGGCATTGAACTCCTGGGTCGGGTCCAATCTCCGTCGCGGCAGGTCGTCCAGTTGCCCGGCAGCCTGTCGAGCCGCGCTGATATTGCTCCAGGCGACGTTCACTTCCTGCTCGGCCAAGTTGTTGCGCTGGCGCATCAGGATGATGACCAACACAACGATAACCACGCCCAGCAGAGCCTTGCCCCCGTGTTGACGTAAAAACCCGGGCGTCAGGGACAGAGCCTTGGCGAGCGAGTTCGTTTCGAGATCATGCCTTCGTTCGGCTTTCATATGGAGTCGGAGTGTAATTGGGTCGGGCGGACAACGCAAATTTAGCTGCACAAAACACTGCGGCCGTTATCTGGGATGTTAACGTGGCGAGCCCTCGCGCCTCCGGTTACGATGCCCGCGTATGCCTATCGAGCGAAACCATCCCCAGACGCCGAAGTTCAACCCTTCTCTCGGCGTTCCGTATAACCTGCGCGCCCAGGACTTTCAGATGGCGATGCAGGACGTGTATGACTTTTTCTACGACGTGAACACGCTTCTGCTCCGCAAAGGACTGGAACGCATGGATGATATGCTGCGCCCCGCCATCATGTCTGGCTTGCTCTCGGACATGCTAACGGTAAGTCTGGCAAAGCATTCGCGAAGTCTGGTTCAGAACACTTACTTCAATGGCCATCCCGACCTGCTCGTGCAGGGCATCTACCCCAAGAACGCAGCGAAGTCGGGGACGGAGGGCATCGAGATCAAGACCACCCGCAAGAAGGGCGGTGCGGTAGATACCCATGGCGCCCGAGATCAGTGGATGTGTGTTTTTGTCTACGTTGTCGACAGCCAGACGGAACCCGCGACCCAACGGAGGCCCATGACTTTCCGCGAGGTTTATCTGTCCCACGTCTCCTGCAACGATTTCCGGCGAAACGCGCGAGGCGATCTCGGCACGCGCACAGCCACGCTTGACGCAGACGGTATCAGGAAGTTTCGAAAAGGCTGGGTGTATCTTCTCGATGGCCCATCGCCGCAAGACGCGGGATAGCTTTTTTCGCCACCGCTATATACGTCGCATCCAACTCCACGCCGATGCTGGCATACCCCACGGCCTCTGCAGCGGCCAGCGTCGAGCCCGATCCGGCAAAGGGATCCAGCACGATGCCCTCCCCCAGCGGAAGCACCCCCCTTACCACCTGTCGTAAGAAAGCCTGCGGTTTAAGACTGGGATGGGGTGCCAACGCACGTTCTTCTTTTCTGGTTGGGTGGGACTGGATGACATCCCCGAATGGCCGTTCTGCAGACGGACGCCGCAGTCCGCCCGTCTTCCACCGACGAAGGTTATCCTGCACTCGCCCCTCGATGGGCTTGCGGAAAATCAGCCATGGTTCCCACATTGACCGCGCCATGACGCTGATTCCGGGGAACTCATGGTGCGCATTCTTGGGCCTGTCGCCGCCCCGCATAGTCATGACCAGGCGCACGACCTCGCCCCGTCGCTCAAATCCCGCCTCGCTCAGCGCCCACGCGACGCGATAGGAGAGCAGGGGATTCGAGGCCACGATGACGTTCGCCCCTGGCACCAGGACCGGCAGCAATGCCCGGGCCCACTTGCCGAAGAATGCCGTCAGATTTGCCAAGGCATCCGCATCCAGCACCGTGAACCGCGGCAAGGGCGCCCGCTGATGTCCGTCAAACGACGGTGGAATCCGCCAGACACCCCCTTTCCCCAGCCGCAACTTCGCTTGCTCTTTTGCCGTGTATTCCACCAGACCATAGGGCGGATCGGTTACCACCGCATGAACAGTGCGTTCTGGTTGTGCCCGAAGCCACTCCATGCAATCCGCCTGGTACAGCCGGCACTTACCGAAGGCGAACGCAGGCTCAGAAACGCGTTCTGCACCGATGGTTTGAATATCGTCGTCAGGTTCACCATGGCACAGGGCGTACGATCCATGCTTTGTGGACTCGAAGAGAGTGCCCCTGTTGAGCCGCAGATACGACCGGACCGACGAAGGCGCCAGTGCCTTGACCTTGGCCGCTACCGCGCCACGGATCTCCGCAACCGAGGCCTGGGTTCCACGCTCGGCAAGGAACCCCACAATCGCATCGCGAATCTCGCCAGGTCTGCATCGCTGTTCCATGAAAATCTCCTTGCTACTCACTTCGGAGTGTAGACGTCTGGACGTCTATTGGCAAGCAGTCCATGAGTTCAACACAGTCCATCAGTCCAACCCCCGCGTTTAAGCTTTCTCATTCCACCTGACTGTCGATCCACTGGCAGACCGCGTGGAACACCAGTTGGTGAACCTCCTGAATGTGGTGGGTGATTTCGCAGGGGACGAGCAGTTCCACATCACACGCAGACCGCAGCGCCCCGCCGTCCTTGCCCAGAAAAGCCGCGGTCGTCATCCCCAGTTTCTTAGCGGCCTGCACGGCCATCAGCAGGTTGCGGCTGTTACCGCTGGTGCTCATGACGATCAGGAGGTCGCCTTGGCGGCCGAGGCCTTCAACCTGTCGGGAAAAGACCTGGTCAAAGCCGAAGTCGTTGCCCGCGCAGGTGAGGGTGGTCGGGTCACACAGGGCGATCGCCGCCAAGGCTTTTCGGTTGCGATGGAAGCGGACCAGCAGTTCTTCGGCAAAGTGCATGGCATCGGCGGCCGATCCGCCGTTGCCGGCGATCAACACTTTGCCGCCGTTTTTCCAGCAGGCCAGCATGGTGTTGACCAGTTTTTCAGTGGAAGGGACGAGACCGTCGAGCCGCGTGAGCAACTCGGCCAGGGCCTGCACATTGCTCTGGAGCGTCGCGGCCATCGTAGGGCAACTCATGGGGCGTCCTTGGGTTTTTTCAGCGGTGCGTAAAGGTCGAGGTAGAAGTAAATAACGTCCTTCTGCCCGATGTGCTTGGAGTTCTGCTGCTTGAAATGAAACTTCTCGAAAATCTTCAGGGCGATCTCGCGGTTCATCACGGTATCCAGCGTGACCTTCACATCACCGCGCGCCTGGCAGAAACGCAGGGCGGTATCCAGCAGGGCAGCGCCGATACCGCGCCGGCGAAAGCCCTTGGCCACTCGTAGCCGTCGGATTTCCGCAACCCCCTTCTCATGGTGCTGCACGCCCAGCATGCCCACCACCTCGCCGCCATCAATCTGCACGACCCAGAAGTGGTTCTCGGGCCGTTTCATATAAACACCCGCGATATCGTCGATATCGTAGCCCGTATCGTTGGGGGGAAGAGTGCCGCTGAGCAGGCCTTCTGTGTACAACCGCTTGCAGGCGGCCAAGTCGGCCGGCTTAAAGCTGCGAAGGCTGAACTCTTCTCGGGCACACATCGACAGCGATTATAGCGTGGGGTTGCGAAAGTACACCCCGCCCAGTTTCCGTTGACGGCGTTAGGCGCAGGCCATCGCGTGTGGCACAAAGGACTCGTCTGGACCGCGTCAGCATTCGCAACAAGCGAGACGCTAGCGAGATGCTTATGCCGCGATGGGGGCAAATGTGATTACCCTAAGGATGGCGTCGTCGTCAGACCATCCACCCGGCTCGGCGACGGGGCTAGCGATCTGGTTGCGCGTGTTCGATCACGTCGCCAAGGTTGTCAGCAGTTGCTTAAGTTCCCCGCGATTGGGGTCGGCGGGGTTATTCTGGAGGTAGAGATCCAGCCAAATCGAGGCCGACTCGCCCATGCCGATGCGCGCCAGGACCAATGCCAGATCGCGCTGCAGAGGGGCTTCATTGGGCCAGAGGAGCATTTCCATCTCAAGGACGGCCGCCACGTCGGAGTAGTGGCTTGCCCGGCCGAAAGAACTGATCAGATTTTGGAGAATGCGCGTGAGCCAGTAGCGGTTGTTGACGGGGTTGAGGAACTGGTCGGACCACACGAGATCTTTGCCGAACTGCGAAGCCATACGTTGCCGTGCCTCGTCAAGGGTCACGATACGTCCGCCGACGAAGGGGTCCACCCACATGTCCTTGCCATCGACCTCAACGGCGGCGAGAAAATGTCCGGGCATACCCATACCCCGGACGTTAAGCCCGAGCCGATCCGCCACCGCCTTGTAGACCAGGCACAGGGTAATCGGCAACCCGGTGCGGCTGGTGAGCACATGCGGCAGGCAGTTATTCATCGGACTATAGTAGTCTTGCGAGTTACCGTTGAAGTTCTCTTCCTCAAACAGCAGTTGATGAAGGTGGGCCAGAATCGCCTGCGTTTGACAGCCCCTCACCCGTTGGGCCACGGTCGTGGCATATCGAGCGATTGTCCCCTCAACTTCGGCTAAGTTCACCCTGTTCATCTGATGGCGGGAGATAGCGACCGCCGCGCGAACAAGACCTCCGGGCGTCTCCAATGATTCCAACTCATCTCTCAGATCGCGATAAGCCGGCACGTGACAACAGATTGGGAGTAAAAGATTCATGTCTTCTCACTTTTTTGAGCTAAACCATTTTTGGCATTTTGCATCATCACTGCCTCAAAGACGATGCGGCTGTTCTACACCTCGTATTGATGCAAAATCCCTGCCAACCTTGCGGGCTTGCGTTCTAATTCGTCTAGAAGGACTCTAGTGGGCGCAAGATAGAAATTACCAAAGCCTGAAAAACCAGTGTCGGGGGCTGACAGTTCGACCGCTCGACCTGCCGGGCACCCCCGACGGGTATGCTGCGGGAATCCTTTGCAGGCGGACGCTAAGTCGGGCGAGAACGGCAGAATGTCGCACGGCAGAGTTCGCTTAAGCCAACCTGACACGCTTTTGTGTTTCTCCCAGGCTGACGGCTTAGGCGGCACGGGCGTCTTGATGATCTGGGGTCCTCAGGGCGGAAATCCTTGGCACTGCAGCGATGGTTGCCAGACGGTGGGCTAAGTCGAGAATTTCTGCGCGGCTGAGCCGGCCGAGAG
>JANYJT010000206.1 GCA_025358395.1 Bacteroidia bacterium | reverse complement strand
GTACTATTCACGATTTTGTAAACCTCCTCAGAGTGACCAGTCATGGAAAGAGCCTCCAGAATGTATTTGGTGCCGAAGATTCCGGTCGTAAAATGTCCGGCAGGTGCACTTCTAACTGCTTTCAGGAGGGAATCTGTTGCTGCAGGCAACTCCTTTGGGGGAATAATCTGATAATAAATAAGTGTTGAAAAGAGCGTCTGCCGATTGGTCGGACCAGGTACCGGCTTGTACCAGAAATTGTCGAGCAGTTTCCTGGTAAGGGATTGCTCCAGCGAACTGAACCTCTGTACATTGGCCATATCGCGTTTGACTTCAGCGAACCTTTTCATAATCCTTGCGCACTCCAGGTAATGGGTCGTTCCAATTAGCTGAACCGGCACTTTCTCCAATGATTCGTGGTCGCTGAGGCCCTTGTCGATTAGTTCGTCGGGATGCAATCTTTTAACTTTATCCATCCATTCAAGATTCTTTTGATACAATTCATGGATGATGGCCGTATCGCCATAATATTGGTACAATTTGTACTGGGTTGTCAGAAAAGCAGATTCCCAGCTGATGCCACAATAATTGATCCCGACATACGGTGCAGTGTCAATAAAAATCGAGTCCTGCATGGCATCGACCCAATCGTAAATGGTTTTGCGGTAAAAGGAGTGCATGTCATAGTTGCAGATGAAAGTTTCGCTGGTGGCATTCAGGTCGCCGCCGTACCCAAATTTTTCTCTTGCCGGACAGTCTGACTGAACGGAAATCAGGTTATCCAAAAAAGTCTGACGACAGGCCTTCTGAATCTGGTTTAGAAGGGGGACAGCGCATGAAAATTGATTTTGATTTTCAACGGCTGTGTGAAAAAATAAAGCGTTAATATCTTCTTTCTGAGGTATGTACTGTAATCCCGTGATCTCTATGTACCGGAAGGTATGGAAAGCAAACCGGGGTTCAAAGATTGCCTCTTTATCCGGGCCAAATACGTAACTGTCAGCTTGCCAGGCTATGTCGGGAGACCCCGGTCCTCCCCTTCCCTTCTGTTTTACCTGACCGGCTACGGTGGTCATGGGATTCAAAGTTCCATTTTCGTACAATCTTTCGCCAAACCTGAATCGAACAGTGTCACCAGTTTCTCCCCGGAGCTTAATTTTGTACAAACCTGTCAGGTTTATTCCCATGTCAACGATGATTTTTTTACCCGACTGGCGGATATCCACCGGCAGAATGGTTCCGGTCACCTTGACGGGTGGAAAAAAAGCAGGTTGTAGCTCTCCGCCGGGACCATTCATATATACCGCATTCTTCCACATCCGATCGTTGTATCCCGACAAATTCCAACCTTTGAGCTCTTTGCGTGCATCGTAATGAACACCCAGGTAAACATTGTTCTTCATCACCGGACCTTCAGCTGTTTTCCAACTCGTATCTGTGATGATTTCCTGCAAGCTTCCATCGGCATATTCAAGCTCCAGTCTGGCAATCCATTGAGGCTCGCCTGTAGGAAGAAAAGTTCTCAGATTACGGCCAAACATTCTGATTGGCAATAAATTATAGAAGCCATTTCCAAGCTCCATACAAACAGCATTTACACCGCTTTTGAGCAAACCAGTCACATCGTACGTCGAGTAATAGATCCGTTTACTGAAATTGGTCCAGGCCGGATCCAGTACATTGCTTTCAATGCTTTTGGCATTTACGGAAACAAGGTAATAGCCGGCGGCGGTTATTCTCAACGTTGCCATTTTAATTTTACCATTTACGGGAAACTCTCTTCTGAAGAGCGCTGCAGGATGATCACCGTACATTAGCGAATCCGCAATTACTATTTGTTCTTTCGCAGCAATCCAGGAAGCTTTTCCGAATAGATTATTACTTCCTACCGTTAATGCCTGAGCCTTTGTTTGCTCCTGAATTAGTAGTGAAAGCAGGATAAAAATGGCAATACAGGCTAGTGCGCGCTGAAAACTATGCATAAAAGAGAGGTGATAGTTATAGATTAATCGTAATCGTGTTCAATTATTCCAGGTTAGTTCCATTTCACCTGATCATTCGACCTGATTCCGCTTGGCGGAAAGGGATGCTTTTCATCAAAAGGATAGAGTGCCTTTTGCGCTTCGATGACGATCATTTCTTCCCTGACTGTCCCATCCGGATTCATGGCTTTGGAAAGATCCAATCCAAGGTATTTGGCTAAAAAAGGATAGACGGCAGCCCGTTTATTGAGATCGTAGCCATGCTTGTCATTGGGCAGGTGCACATTCTGTACCATATCGGATTTGCCGAAAAGCTGGTAAATATACTTGAGGTGAGGAAGTTCCACTTCCGGATTATTTTTGGTCCAGTCATCACCGTCAGAAACCAGCAACATGGGTCGGGGGGCAGCACAGGCTGCAATCTCCACATTGTTGGTCTGGTAATCCACATCCTTGTGAATCGGCATTCCGCTTTCGCAAACACATCCTCCAAAGAAATATGCGGAGACCATTACAACAGGAACGGATACCTTTACGCGCTGGTCGACAGCTGTCAGCAGAAAAGTCTGTGTTCCACCGCCTGAAGCGCCAGTGCAGGCAATCTTATCAGGATCGGCGCCCATTTCCAGAATGAAATCAAGGCAACGGATGCTGTTCCATAACTGAAGCTTCAACACCTCAGGAGCGCTGTGTTTCCAACCCAATTCACCCATTTGACCATATCCCACCATATCGTAGCCAAATACCATGGCTCCCATCCTGGCAAAAGCCGCGAAACGTTTTTGTGCATCCGGTCGATAGCGCCCAACATCCCCTTTTTTAGACCAATGTCCGTGGGGACTTATTATTCCGGGCAATTTGCCTTTCGAGTTTGTTGGCATATATAAACTTCCGGTTACGAAGACACCCGGGAGGCTTTCAAAAGCAACATTTTGAACCTGATATCCATCATAAACCCTCTTTTCACCAATGATGGCATTCAATGGACATTTTTTGGGGAATTTTTCTAACCCGGCTCCTTTGAGGATATGCTGCCGGATGAGTTGAGCCCTTTTTTCCCATTCTTTTCGAGTGGTATACTGTTTTTTCTGCTCTTCAAGAAAAGCTTTTCCTTCACTCTCGGTGAAATAATTTCCCTGACAAAGCATCGTCGCAGCTGCATTTTTCAACTTTTTCTGTTCTTGTGCCTCAGAACAGAAAAAACAAAACAAGATTGAACCTGAAAGCAGTATTTTGATAATCTTACTCATTATGTTAAGGTACTATTAGTTTGGTTCTAAATTAATTATTTAAAATTCAATCAAAGCGACAAGGAATACTTTTCTTTATCTTTTTCGCAGTTAGTTAATACAGTTCGAAATTGTGTTAATAGGTGCCGTCTGGTATTTCAACACCGGCAGCACCTTTTTATACATTACCAATTTTCCTGAAATTTCCATCTGATAAACATAATATTTATGATCCTGAGTAGCTAAAGGTTAATATTTATAGTAAAAATATCGTGTCATGTGTCATAAAATTTAATTATTTTAGGTGAACAATTTCCTCCCATTCCAGTTAATAAGAGAATGAAGGAGATATAATCTTATTCACCCATAAATTGGTAGTTTTAACCGGAAGAAAATCTACCAAGCGGAGGAATGTTGTTGCTATCGAACATGATATAAAATTCATTTAATAACCTAATAATCAATACAAAAATACAATTGTGAGGCACAAGATATTAATAGTTGATGATGAGAAGAGCATTCGGTTGCTTCTCGAAAATTTTCTTTCAAAAAACTATGATGTCGAGAGCAAAGGCGATGGCATTGATGCTCTTGAATGGTTGGAAGACAACCTGCCCGACCTTATCATCTGCGACATTCAGATGCCAAATATGGACGGATATCTTTTTTTGGAGAAAGTACGGCAAAGAGGTTTTACCAAACATACTCCTGTCATCATGTTATCAGGCGTCGAGAGCAGCAAAGAACGCATTAAATGTTACCGGCTGGGTGCCCAGGATTTTTTAGCTAAACCTTTCAATCCTGAAGAGCTGGCTGAGGTTATCAATAAAAATTTATTTCCTGTACATTATGCATTAAAATGGTAGAAATTTTCAATTCAAACAATTATCATAATTCAATTTACTTGTCAATCTGGAGTTGATATTATGGACACAAGATTATGTTTGTTATATATTGGACAGTCATCAGGTAGCCTAAATGGCATTCAGGATCATCCCGGTGTGTCTTTTCTTCAGTGCACCAATGCTCTGGAAGGCATCAGGCACCTCAATTCTGGCCAGAAACCAGATGTTGTTATTTCAGACTACTTCATCTCTGGAGGAAGTGGAATTGAGATTCACGAATGGTTGAGGGAAAGAGCAGATTTTGACAGAGTAGCCTTCATTTTATTGACGCACGAATTCAGAGAGGATTTTATCAGAAAGGCTGTTGAGACTGGGATGGATGATTTCTTTGTTCTACCACTTCCTTCAGCAGATAGCCTGATAGGACGCATCAGATTTTTGACGGAATACAGAAATAAATACGCTACATCAACTTACCAAAAGGCTCAGACTAAGGATCAAAAATATGAAATGCCCTTATCCAAAAGAGCCTTTGATCTGTTTTTAGCCACGTCAGCTCTAATCTGTCTGTCTCCAATTCTTTTGATCGTCATTGTGGCCATTCGATTAGAATCCAAAGGTCGAGTATATTACATTTCAAAAAGAGTCGGACGTGAACCGTTTGATTTTTACAAACTTCGCTCTATGCAAACGGGAGCTGATAAAGAACTCAAAAATCTAGCCAAGGACAAAAATCAATATACCACTGCCTCAGAGCATTATGAAATAGACTTTTCAAAACCTTGTCCAGTTTGTGCCAAATTACCTCTCGGAAAGAGATGCTCACCCATCATGCACATTGGGAGTGAACATATATGTGATTACTGGTACAATACGCAAAAAAGAGAGGTTGCAAAAACCAAATCTGCTTTTATCAAAATTGCAGATGATCCACGAATCACCAAGGTTGGAAAGTTCATCCGCAACACAAGTATCGATGAACTGCCCCAACTTATCAATGTCATCAAGGGTGATATGTCTATTGTCGGAAACCGGCCACTGCCCGTTTATGAAGCAGAACTGCTGACCAGGGGCTTGGTATCCAAAAGATTCCTGGCACCAGCAGGAATCACAGGGTTGTGGCAAGTAGAACTTCGTGGAAAAGGTGGTGTGATGTCCGAAGATGAGCGGATGAGATTGGACAATGAGTACGCCGATCACTTTATTGGTGACAAATATTCCTTTTGGTATGATCTAAAATTGATACTCAGAACTATACCCGCCCTTTTTCAGAAGGACACGGTATGATTGACTTTTTATATATTTGTATACACTAATTATTTCGGATCCTATTAATTAATCTAAATAACTTAAATCAAGTGAAACAAATATTAAGTCTTTTTAAGGTTATGGTTGTCCTGATTGCATTACATCCTTCAAGCTTTGCCCAGGAACCTGTCGAGGCGGTTATAATTGCAGAGGAAATTGAAAACCTGCTGCCTCCGTTACAATCAATAATTGATACTGCATTAGCCAAAAATCTGGATATAAAAGCCAAAGACCATTTAGTCAGTGTCAGAGAGTATAATCTTAAGACTGAACGCAAACGTTGGACTGAAAATTTGGGAATACAGGCAGATGCAAGATATGGCACATTTGATAATTTCTCTCTGAATACTATTGTGGGAGTGACCCCAGGCAGCCTAACCACACGAAATAATCAACTAAATTATGGCGTAGGGGCATTCTTAAAAATTCCATTTTTTGATATCGCAACACGTAGAAACACCATCGGTTCTTACAAAGCCCAGGTAGAGCAGGCGGTAAGCGAAGCCGGCGTTCAACGGGATTTGATCCGGCAAACCATAATCAAACAGTATCATGAGGTTGTTTTAAAACATAAAATACTCAAAATCAGATCTAAATACCTTGAAACTGCCAAAATCAATGTTCAGATGGGTGAATCAGATTTTCATAGTGGTAAAACAACCATTAATGAATATGCCCGAATAGCGGATTTTGCAGCCATTGCAGAGGTAAATTTTGAAAGCGCTAAAAGTGAATTCATCACATCTTATCTGATTCTTGAAGAAATTGCAAAAACTAAGTTTAAATTAAAACAATCAAGATAATGGAAATCAATGATTTTTTCAGATTGTTGCGAAGGCATCGTGCTCTTTTATTGGTCGTTCCGATCTTTATGGGAGGAATTGTAGGATATCTTACCCGTAATTCTATCAACATATATGAATCAGAAACGACTCTTTACACTGGCATGGCCTCCGGTTCAAGCGTGGATGTAGATAAATCGATTAACTATAACGATTCAAATACAGCCTTCGACAATTTAATAACGGTAATTAAGTCCAGAGAAACACAGCAGGAAGTTGCGATTAGGCTATTAACCAGACATTTAATTCTCTCACAATCTAATCAAGTTACTTTAACCCCGTCATTGGGGAAGTTTAATCAAACTATTCCTGAATATGTAAAGTCATTGGTTGTTAAGGAACCTAAAACCATTCTAAAAAGAGCTGATGAAAAAATAGATACATTGGTGACTAGTCAAGTAGATTCAACGAAAAAATTCTCGTTTTCAAACCTGAATAAATCAGATACTGAATACAAATATACTTTGCCAATAAATATCACTGCAGCTGATTATGAGCTAACTGTGACGAAACTGACTGAATTGTGCAATTCTAATGATACAAATTATGTATCAAAACTAATAAATTCAACAAATCCCAACTTTTCGTTGGCCGCACTTTCTAATATTAATGCCAAAAGACTTAACGAAAGCGATTTATTGGACATAAAGTTCCAGTCTGATGATCCTGCGCTCAGCCAGGTTACGCTGCAGATATTAACTGAAGTTTCAATCAAAAATTTTAGAAAGTTTAAAGAAAACCGTTCAGATGCTGTAGTCAAGTATTTTGAATTTAAACTAGACCAGGCTACTTCAAAATTGAGTAAGGGGGAAGAAAACTTGCTTGACTTTAATAAAAAGAATAATCTTGTCAATTTCAATGAGCAAAGTAAATCTATTGCAATAGAAAAGGAACAACTCGAATCTGAATTTAACAATAAAAAGGCCAGCTTGGCTGGACATAACGCTGTTATCAAAAGATTGGAAGAAAAAATGGGTAATCAGCAAATAGTACAAACAATCAGTGAAAAAATTCTGGATAAAAGAAATCAACTGGGGATTATCAATTATAAAATTGCTTCTGCTGAATCTACCGTGTCCGGTTCAAACAGTGATTCAAAAACTCTAGCCGGATTAAACCAACAGGCAGAAAAACTTAAAGAAGAGATCAAACAATCCGTCTCGGAGCTGTCTTCAAGTTCAAATTCAATAAGCGGAGTACCAATTTCAGCTATTTTGACTGATTGGATTTCTAACGTAATTGAAGCTGAAAATCTGAAAGCAGAGATTGACGTTCTTTCTACCAGAATTAAGGATTTCAGGAACAGATATGAATCCCTGGTTCCTGCAGGTTCCAATATCAAAAGGATTGAACGTGAAATTTCGGTGGCCGAACAAGAATATCTCGAAAATTTGCATGGGTTGAATCAGGCCAGACTCAAAATGCAAGACAATGAGCTGGCTGCAACAATTAAACCCATTGATTTAGCGTTTTTTCCTTCGAATCCAGTTCCTAATAAAAGGAAATTATTGATCATTTCAGCAGCACTTTTTGGCTTTTTAATCGTATTGTCTTATATTTTCGTTATGGAATATATTGATAATACTTTGAAAAACAAGTCAAATGCTTCAAAGATTCTAAACATTCCTTTCATGACCTTATTTCCAAAGATACTTCTTAAATCAAAGAAAGTTGATCTTGAATTCATTTGCAACAGAATGGTGGGAATGGCTTTGCAGAACTTGAAATTCAATCTGAATGGCCAATCAAACACGAAGAAGCCAAAAACAATTCTCATTTTCAGTACATTAAATCAAGAAGGTAAATCGGTTATAGCTTCGAATCTGATTAATAAATTACGAGGAGAAGCAAATAAGGTGCTTCATATCGAAATTTCACATAAAACAACAAAAGATTTCGATTTTGCAGGTATTTCTGAAAATGGTAAAGGAAATAAACCTGGGCGATTTTCTGTCATTAATTGGTTACTTGGTTATCCTGATAATAGAATTAATGTCAATCACCGATTCTTGAATTATCCTGAGAATAAAATGGCCAGAGAAGATTATTTTCATTTTGAACCAGATGAGTTGTATTATTCAGCAAAGAATTATCCGGAAATTCTTGAACAACACAATTGCCAAATATCTTTTGTCCCTGATTACGTTTTTATCGAATTACCTCCGGTATTATTATACCCCTACCCTACCGGACTGTTCAATAATGCGAACCTATCGATCCTTATTTGTCGTTCCAATAGGGCATGGTCGTCCGCAGACAAAGATGCCTTGGCAGAATTTCAAAAACTTACTGATAACAAGATTTACTTCATTTTAAATGGTGTTGAATTACTTGCAGTTGAAAAGGTAATGGGAGTATTACCCAAGAAACAACTTAGCCAGGGATAAGACTTATAGCCTATCATTTCTTGTTAACATCTCATTTGAAGCTTGATGAACATCCGAAATAAAATAGTTATTCTCTTTTTTTCATCCGTGATCATTTTGATTGCTGCTTTGGAAATATTTCGAAATACACTGGAGAAGCAATATGATTTTATCCTGAAGTTGGCATTTGAGCAACAGACTGCTCTTATTAATTCCACTATTCAAGTAAAATTTAGTCAGTTGGATGAGATTACATCAGAATATACAAATCTGGAGGAAGTTGGAAAATATCTCTTAAATCCTGATGAAAAGTGGGCAAATTATAACTTGGAAGGCATTGCGCAGAATCATAATATATTTTCAGTTAAATTATACGATTCAAATAAAAAACAGGTGTATTGTTATGGCAATAAATCAGTGGACATATTCGAAAACAATATTGTCAAATCCCAGGTTTTCAATATATTAAAAAAATCCGAAAAGATTCATTATTTCCAGAACACCGCGGTCGGCATCATCGAAATATCTGCTTCCTCCACTGCCAAAAAACCCAATAGTTCAAACGCTTCTGATACTGCTGGTTACTTCTTTATATGCAGAATCTGGGACCATGGGTTTCTTCATGAATTAGAAATCAATACTGGTTGCAGCATCTCGATTGAAAATGTCGATTCTGAAATGAAACCATACGTTGGCAAAGACGATATAACAATTTACAGACACCTGAAGAGTTATAACAACCTAATAATTATCGATTTGGTTGTTAAGAAACCCAATGATTTTTTGAAAAATTTCCAACGATTCAACGATTTTGTTTTTTATCTATTGGGGGGGGGACTCATTATCGGTCTTGTGATCCTATATTTTATTCTGTATTCCTGGATTAGATGGCCTTTAAAAATTATCTCAGATAGCCTGAGATATGGAGATTACTCGAAACTTGGTCTTCTTGAAAAAAATAATAACGAATTCTCGTTAATTGCCAGGCTAATAAGTGTATCCAACAAACAAAAGCGAGACCTTGAGCTGGAAAATTTTAAAATTAGCAGAATTCAGAATAGACTGATCAATCAGAGTAATATGTTTCATGGTTTGGCGATTGCATCCAACTATTTGATATCCAATATAGAATTCGAAAGGGCAGTTCATTCTGCGCTGGAAACATTGTGCAAGGAATCCGGATTGAAACGCATCTTTATCTTTAAGAACGACTTGGATCAATCATCAGTGATCCATAGGGTAATACTAATATACGACTATAAAATCCCGGGATCTCCAGGTATTGTATTTGATAAGGAAAGTGAGATCTTTTTCAATTATATGATGAAAGAATGGCACAGACCTCTTGTTGAAGGAAAATCGATCAAGGAAATATCGGATAAAGCAAAAATGGAGTTCAGTAGTACCATTGAAAAACAAGGTATGAGGTCAGTTCTAATAGTCCCGGTTGTTAATGATGAACAAAATGGATTTTGGGGTTTCATCGGTTTTGCAGACAGCGAACCAGATTATGTCTGGTCTGATGAAGAGGAAACCCTTTTGAGAATGCTTGCCGGTAACATTGGAGAAGCAGCAAGAAGAAAAGTTGCTAAGGAAGATTTAGAATCTGCCTTAGCGACAGCCAGAAAGGCTGACCGTATTAAATCTGAATTTCTCGCGACCATGTCGCATGAGATCCGTACCCCGATGAACGGAGTAATTGGGATGACGAGTTTGTTGTTGCTGACTGATCTCACCCCAACCCAAAGAGATTATATAAACATCATTGAAAATTCAGGTGAGGGCCTCATGAACATCATCAACGAGATTCTTGATTTTTCAAAAATTGAATCAGGCAAAATCGAATTGGAGGAATCTCCGTTTGATGTACGTCTTTGTGTGGAAGATGTTCTTGATCTCGTTGCACCAAAAGCGCTCGAAAAAAATATTGAAATCATATATTATATTGATCCCAAGATAGACCAAATTATTCATGGGGATGGTTTCAGGTTACGCCAGATTATCGTCAATCTGGTAAGCAATGCCGTCAAATTTACGGAGTCAGGAGACATTTTCATTAATATTTCTCCTGTTTTGCAAGATGATGGGAACGTAATAATTGCCTTCTCCGTTAAAGATACCGGTATCGGGATTCCATCCGATAAAATTGATTCTCTTTTCACGCCATTTATGCAGGTGGATAGTTCAACAACAAGAAAATACGGAGGTACTGGTCTCGGTCTCGCAATTTCAAGCAGTCTGGTAAAACTCATGAATGGCAATATATGGGTGGAGAGTCAGCCGGGTATCGGTTCTACTTTTCATTTTACAATCAAAACGAAATATTGCACCCCCAAAAAGTTGGTTGAACAATTTGATAAAACGATAGCTTCCATTCGAGGTAAATCAATTCTAATCGTCGATGACAATGCGACGAACCTGAGGATTCTTAGTTTACAATGTGATTACTGGGGACTCAGGGTTACAACTGTATCATCCGGGAAAGCAGCACTTGAATTGCTGAATAAAAACAGTTATGACTTAGGTATTCTCGATATGCAAATGCCTGAAATGGATGGGGCGAAGCTTGCCCGCGAAATTAGGACAAATTTGTCCATAGAACAGCTTCCACTTATCATGTTGACTTCTGTTGGATTTAATACAGAATCTTTTGAATTGAAGAAGCTTTTTTCTTATTACATTATCAAACCAATCAAGCACTCCCAACTGGCTGAAATTATTGTTAAAGCATTGTCTCCTGATATAAAAACGGAATCCCAAAAATCAACTGATTTAGAAGAGCTAAGTAAGACAGCACAAAAATACCCATTCACCATACTTCTGGTTGAAGACAATATGATCAACCAAAAGCTTATCACGAATATATTCAAGTTGTTGGGATACAAGACAGATATGGCAGCAAATGGAATAGAAGCCCTAGAAGCGCTCAAACGAAAAAACTATGATTTGATATTTATGGACATCCAGATGCCACTTATGAATGGTTTTGAAGCAACCAGGATAATCGTCGAACATAGAAAGGAGGAAAGACCGTTAATCATTGCCATGACGGCTAATGTAATGACCGGAGACCGTGAAGAATGTATTGAAGCCGGCATGCACGATTACATATCCAAGCCGCTGAAGATTGACGTTCTCATCAATGTCATCCAGCATTGGGGAGAAAAAAAATTTGGAATACATAATAATTAGATCAGCGCAATTAGAAACCTAAACTAGTCGAAGCATGTATAATGAAACACTCTTATCTACAAATTATAAAACGCTTAGATCAATTTGCCTCAGTCTTTTCAAGGATTAATACATTTGAAGAGATGATAAAACAAGATCTGTTTTATTCAAAAATGATGGCAAACTTAGGTGATGTCATTATAATTTTAGATTCAGAAGCAAATTTTAAATATATAAGTCCTAACATCGAAAAATTTTCGGGTTTAAGATCCTCGGAGATAATCGGAACAGAATTTCCTAAACAAATCTTTCAGGAAGACCGAATAAAGTTTAAAGATTTCTGGATCCAACTTTTACAAAATCCTGAAACTCCTGAAGTAATTAAATTCAGGCATTATACAAAAGACGGCTCTTATAAATGGATCGAATTCAAAGCAGTAAATCTTCTGCATGATAAAGAAATAAGAGGCATTCTCGGAAATTGTCATGACATCACCAACCGTCAAATGGTCGATGAGACTGTTCATAAAATTACACAGGCATTGGAGCAAAGCCCTGTAATGACTTTCATCACAGACTCATACGGGATTATCGAGTATGTAAATCCAAAAATAATTGAGGTTACCGGGTATTCAGAGAAGGAATTGATTGGCCGGACTCCAAGTATCCTGGGTTCATCCGAAAAATCAAAAGAAGAATATGCTGAAATTTGGAATATTATCATTTCAGGTCGGGAATGGAGAGGTGAATTTAGAAACAAAAAGAAAAACGGAGAGTTATACTGGGTCATGGCTTCCATTTCGCCAGTATACAACAGTAATGGAATTCTAACAAATTACATCGCTGTCGAAGAGGATATCACCAATCGAAAGAAGACAGAAAAAGATTTGCAGCGTCAAAGCCAGATATTGAGTGGCACGGCTCAGGCTATGAATTACCTCCTAACATTGCCTGACCATGGCGAAGCAATTCAAAAAGCCCTTGAAGCAATAGGGATAGCGACAGGTGTCGACAGAGTATATATTTTCGAGAATGAACAGGATGAAGTATTTGGTGAATCCTTCTTTAGTCAGCGGTTTGAATGGGTTGCTGAAGGAATTATACCTCAAATAGAAAATCCTGAACTTCAAAACATGCCTTACAGCTCTAACTTTCCCAGATGGTACAACCTATTATCCTCTGGCCAGACTGTTTCTGGTTTGACCAAAAATTTCCCCGAACGTGAAAGAAGAATTCTTGAAAGCGAAGATATAATTTCCATCATCGTTGCGCCAATCTTTGTCAGAAAAAAATTATGGGGGATGGTTGGTTTTGACGATTGTACGAAAGGAATTGATTGGACCTCAAATGAAATTTCAATTCTAACTGCTCTAGCAGGAAGTATAGGAGGAAGTATATCCAGGAGATTAATGGAGATTGAATTGATCAGTTCGAGACAAATAGCTGAACACGCCACCAAAACGAAATCTGAATTTCTTGCCACAATGAGCCACGAAATCAGAACTCCGATGAATGGAGTGATTGGTATGACCAGCCTGCTTTTGCAAACTCAACTGACTTCTGATCAGCGGGATTATGCTGAAACAATTAAGTTTAGCGGTGAATTATTGTTAAAAGTCATTAATGATATTCTGGACTTTTCAAAAGTGGAATCAGGAAAGCTGATATTGGAGGAGCATAATTTTGATCTTAGATTGGCCATCGAAGACGTACTGGACCTCGTTTCCCTCTCGGCCGTACAAAAGAAAATAGAATTATACTATCAGGTCGACCCCTCCATACCAGCCAGAGTTACTGCAGACCTCACTCGTCTAAGACAGATTCTTGTCAATCTCACGAGTAATGCAATAAAATTCACTCTTGAGGGAGAAATCATGATCTCCGTTAAACTTATGCAAATGGAAGGTCTGAACGCATTACTGAAATTCTCCGTGAAAGATACTGGAATTGGCATTCCAAAAGAAAAAATAGCATTGCTGTTTCAACCATTTAGCCAGGTCGATGCTTCTACTACACGTAAATTCGGTGGATCCGGATTAGGATTGGCGATTTGCGCTAAACTGGTTGAATTGATGCATGGATCAATTGGTGTTGAAAGCGAACCGAACAAAGGATCAGAATTTATCTTCACTATCCAGATTGTCATAGATCAATTGGAACTTCTGTCTCCATCAACTTCAGATGAAGTAAATATTATTTCAGGAAAGGAAATTTTGATTGTTGGTACCAATTCTACCGGGAGATCAATTTTGAGTTCATTATTTTTAAATTTTCATATTGGTACTATTTGCGCAGATTCTATTGAAAAGGCATTCAGAATATTGAAAGAAACCGATAATATTGATTTGGTTATCCTCGATCCTGAATCATTGGAAGAAGAAAGTAAATTATTTGAAATGGAAGTACATAAGTTTCAAAATTATAAAGCCCTTCCGATAATTCTCATTACCAATCCATCCATCCTTGAGAATGCAGTTAGCTATCAACAGCATTTTCTCAACCGAATAAATAAACCTCTAAAACATTCTCAGCTTATTTCATTGGTATCAAACATACTTAACGGTCAGAATAACAACAAGCTGAATAATTTGAGTCAACTAAAAGAATTTCAGAAAATAAGCAAGATTTATCCGCTAAATATTCTGGTTGCCGAGGACAATGCCATTAATCAAAAATTGATTATCCGGCTGTTCGAAATGCTCGGATACAGTATTCATATAGCGGCCAATGGTTTAGAAGTACTGGAAGCGCTAACCAGATTGCAAATCGACATTATTTTCATGGATATCCAAATGCCTGAAATGGATGGAGTGGAGGCGACGCGCCAAATTACTTCCAAATGGGGAACGCAACGTCCTTTAATCATTGCCTTAACTGCCAATGCACTTAATTCTGACAAAGAAATGTGCCTAACTTCTGGAATGGATGATTATATCAGCAAACCGATAACCATAGCTCAGGTTAAAAATGGAATTGAGAAATGGGCAATGATGATCTACAATAAAACAGAATTATTTACGAAACCATAATTTCATTTGTAGACATATACTTATGAATATAGTAATGAAAATTATCAGGGAGGATAACTTCCTTTCACTGGCAGGTAATCTTGTTATCTCATTCTTTGGGATTAGCAGTTTTGCCTTGTTGGCACGCACCTTTCCAATGGAGGTTTTCGGTGAATGGGTGATTTTTATTTCGGCATCTGCGCTAATCGAAATGTTTCGGTATGGAATTATCAACACGGCTATCGTTCGGTATTTGTCTGGAGCAGAGCTTGGAGACCGATTAAAATTCATTGGTTCAAACGGCTTAATCGGTATTATAGCGACCATAGTAATCACTATTTTGCTCTATCTTACATTGCTTACTTTTTACAAATCAATTCATAACAGTGGATATGAACTGTTTTTCAAATGGTATCCCTTGATGGCTCTGATCAATCTGCCAATGAATACCTCACTTGTTATCTTACAATCAAATCTTATGTTTGGCAAAATATTGCTTGTTCGATCCATTGAGAGTGTAGGTTTCTTTCTCGTTGTCTCATTCAATTTTTTATTTCTCCACCTAACACTTATACAACTTGTGTGGGCATTCCTGATTATAGACGGCATTGCTTCAGGTACGTGTATTCTGATGGGATGGGATGGTCTGAAACACATAACCAAAGCCACAAAAGAGAGCGTGAAAACTTTGCTTCACTTCGGAAAATACACTGCTTTTACCCTTATTGGAACAAATCTTCTTCGCAGTGCAGACACCTTCATTATCAGTTTCAGTCCGATGGGTACCGCGGCAGTTGCATTGTATAGCATCCCAATGAAAATCACAGAGTTACAACAAATTCCACTGAGAAGTTTTGCGGCGACTGCCTTCCCGAAATTATCAAAAGCAAGCATGAAAAGCAAACATGAAGAATTGAAAGAAATTTTTTACACTTATTCTGGTGCCATGACTTATCTCTTTATGGTATTCAGCCTGGTGATATTTGTTTTTGCCGATCTCTTCATTCTCGTTCTGGGTGGAAAACAATATCTGGGCACTGATCCAATTTCCGGTTTCAATGCTGTGACCATTCTCCGTATTTTCTGTATTTATGGTATTTTCCTCCCTATCGACCGGATGACGGGAATTGCACTTGATAGCATGAATAAGCCAAACTATAACTTTAAAAAAGTTTTGTGGATGATTTGTGCAAATGTTATCGGTGATCTGATCGCAATATTCTATTTCAAATCACTGAATTTAGTCGCTGTTGCGTCCATCTTTTTTACGATAATCGGTATTGGATTTGGTTTCCGATTTATGAAAAGAATAATTTCATTAAACATATTAAACATATTTTCATATGGCTTCAGTTTTTATAAAATGATATTTGAAAGATTAAATAAAAAACTTTCAAATTGAAAAACCACTTGAATATTTTGGTTCAAATTTATATAACAGTTAATGAAAAACCTTTTTGAAATTCCAACAGGCTCCGACCGGATATTATCTCCGGCTAATTTACTGTTATTGTGCTCATTGCTGATTATTTCAGCTGTACTAATTGGCAAATTGGGTTTCTCAATCAGTATAGGTCTGTTAATGCTTCCTTTTGTGCTAGCTTTCTTTTACCTTTTATTCTGCTATCCTGTTGTTGGCATTTACGCTGCCGTGTTTTTCGGCTTTACACTTCTCGGTTTGTCCCGTTATGTGGATTTCCAAGTGGGTCTGTTGATGGATTGCATACTTTTCCTAACATTTATTGCCATGATTTTTAATCGATTTTACGAAAAAATCGATTGGAAACCAGCAAAAAAAGATATCACTCTACTCGCGATAATATGGTTCAGCTATTCTATTTTTGAACTGTTTAATCCGGAATCCAGAAGTGTGGTAGCCTGGATGAATGGCGTCCGTGGTATCTCCATATACATGCTTTTAATAATCGTATTAACCTTGCTTTTGGTAGATTCAAAGCAAAAAATCGATTTCATTCTATACCTCTGGGGTGCTTTATCCATCATTGCATCTTTGAAAGGATTAGAACAGCATTTTTGGGGTGTCGATAGGTTCGAACAGGCCTGGCTTGATACAGGTGGAGCACAGACGCACATTCTGTTCGGTAATTTACGAATCTTCTCATTTCTGAGCGATGCCGGACAATTTGGAGCCAATCAGGCTTATTCAGCCATTGTAGCAATTATACTTGTTTTGGGAGAGAAAAACCGGCAAAAAAAATCATTCTTTATAATCGTTGCCGTCCTGGGATTGTATGGGATGTTCCTTTCCGGAACAAGAGGTGCCATCAGTATACCTTTGGCCGGTCTGGGCATCTACTTTGTCCTGAAGAAAAATAAACTTGTCATGTTATCTGGGTTCCTAGTTTTGATTCTGATTTTTGTCTTCTTTAAATATACATCCATCGGACAAGGAAATGAGCATATACGGCGCATGAGGACTGCTTTTGATATTAATAATCCTTCCCTTCAGGTTCGGATTGAAAATCAACGGATATTGAGTGCGTATCTTTCTTCAAGACCATTTGGAGGTGGACTTGGTCAGGCAGGTGTTAAGGCTAAAAAATATGTTCCAAACGGTTTTCTGTCAAATATCGCTACAGATAGTTGGTATGTGATGATTTGGGCAGAAGCAGGTATTGTAGGACTTTTATTACATCTGTCAATTCTTTTTTATATTGTAATTAAATCGGCCTACAGGATCATGTATAAAATTCGAGATCCAATATTAAAGAACAAATTAATCGCTTTAGTTGCAGGAATGGTTGGCGTTTTAGTTGCTTCTTACGGGAACGCAGTATTGGGAACTTTTCCAACTAGCATAACCATCTATATATCAATGGCATTACTTTTAAGTTCCGAGAAATTTGATACACCCTTAGAAGCTAATGCAACAATTATTACCACCGGGGAAGAAAAATATCTGACGAAAATTCATTAATGGCTTGTTCTCAATTCTATAGGTTATAAAGGCATTACAAATTTCTTATTGAGTATTTACTATGAATCGACCTCTTGTTTCGATCATTACCATCAATTACGATCATCCCGAAGTAACAATATGTCTTCTGGCGTCTCTTCGTTTGGTTACTTATCCGAATATAGAAATTATTGTAGTCGACAATGCATCTCCTACGGATGACCCATCCATATTACAACAATCCTATCCTGAAATTATATTCATACAAAGTGTTACAAATCTGGGCTTTGCAGGTGGAAATAATCTCGGAGTCAGACAATCGAAAGGAAAATATATTTTATTTATCAATAACGACACGGAGGTTGATCCGTTTTTTCTTGAGCCTTTGGTGGCTAAATTTGAATCCAATCCTGAAATTGGAGCAGTTAGTCCAAAGATTAAGTTCTTCGATCATCCGGATACAATACAATTCTGCGGACAAGCACCGATGAACAATTACACCATGCGGAGTTATGGGATCGGGTATGGAGTTGTTGACAACGGACAATTCGAGGTGGATACTCAAACCCATTTTGTACATGGGGCTGCTATGATGATTCCAACTGCGGTAATTAATAAGGTCGGATTAATGCCGGAATGCTATTTTCTATATTATGAAGAGCTCGATTGGTGTGCCAGCATAAAAAGAGCTGGTTATCAATTGTGGTATGTCCACAATTCCACCGTACTGCACAAAGAATCAATCTCGACAGGCAAGATGAGCGCCTTCAAAACCTATTATATGAACCGTGCCCGCCTGCTCTATCTTCGTAGGAATGTCCGTGGTATGACATTTTTTATCGCCATCCTTTACCAGATTCTTGTAGCAATTCCAAAAAATTTGCTCATATTCTTAATGAGAAAAGATAAAGCACATTTTAAGGCTTATTCCAGGGCCATTGATTGGCATCTGAAGAATCTCTTTTCAGAGGAAATTCATGCAAATCCAAAACTTAGTACATAAAACACATGCTCATTATCAATGTTATACAAATATTTTTACTGATTATCCTCGGATTAGCTACCCTGTATATATTCGTATTTTCATTTGCAGGGCTTTTCTACAAACAAATGCCAACGCCAGAGAATGTGATATTCCGTAGAATGGTCGTCTTCATTCCAGGCTACAAAGAAGATGAAGTAATTATTTCTGTTGCTAAAGAGGCCATACTACAAGATTATCCTTCCGATTCATTCGATGTTGTTATCATTGCCGACTCCTTTCAATCTGAAACCCTGGTTGAACTGAGGAAGTTACCATTGGCTATCATCGAAGTTGCCTTCGAAAGAAGCACTAAATCCAAAGCCCTGAACAAGGCAATGGAACAGTTGATGGAACCTTATGATGTAGCAGTGATTCTGGATGCTGACAATATTATGGCCACTGATTTTTTAAAGAAAATAAATGCAGCATTCGAACGTAAATGTATTGCTGTTCAGGGTCATAGAACGGCTAAGAATATGAATACTTCCTTGGCTATTCTGGATGCAGCGAGCGAAGAAATTAATAATCATATTTTCAGAAAAGGTCATCGTGTGCTCGGCTTTTCTTCGGCAATTATAGGATCCGGAATGGCCTTCGAATACCCATATTTCAAACAATTGATGGCAGGGGTTACAGCAGTTGGAGGTTTTGACAAAGAAATTGAATTGAAAACGCTGAAGGCGGGTCACAAAATAATCTACCTGGATGATGCTTATGTGTACGACGAAAAAGTCCAAAGATCAGAAGTATTCAGCAACCAGCGACGAAGATGGCTTTCGGCCCAGTTACATTATTTTCATTTATACTTTTGGAACTCTCTTAAAGATTTATTGCTAAAAGGAAATCTTGATTATTTTGACAAAGCCATTCAATTCATTCAACCTCCCAGGATATTGCTGCTGGGTTCTGTGATCATCTTCGGAGCTCTCTTTACTTTACTTAACATCATGCTGGACGTAAACATGTTACTTACAGAACTCTGGTGTGCATTGGCTCTGCTTTGTCTGCTCGCGTTTATTTTTGCATTACCTGGTTCTTTTTACAACCAAAAAACTGCGCGTGCCTTGCTGAGCTTGCCCGGAGGTATGCTCCTGATGCTGGGATCCCTGCTCAGGGTAAAAGGCGCTAACAAGCATTTTATACATACTAAACATTCAGCTACCTGATTTGAGAGATTTATGACTATATATTGATAAGCTAAAATTGTTAATAACAAGTAACCATTGAGAATTATTGATTTATAAAGCTATAATTATGATAATTGGTATCGAAGCACAACGAATTTTTCGCAAGAAAAAACATGGAATGGACATGGTGGCGTTGGAGTTAATCCGCAACCTGCAATCCATTGATAAAAAGAACCAATATTTCCTTTTCATCAAACCTGACGAAGACGATGGAGTCATTCAGGAATCTGACAACTTCAAGGTCGTCAGACTCAAAGGAGGGCTTTACCCCTTCTGGGAACAATTTGCTTTGCCAAAAGCCGCAAAGGCTGCCGGTTGCCATATTCTTCACTGCACAAGCAATACTGCTCCATTATTCACAACTATCCCTTTGGTGATTACCCTCCACGACATCATCTATCTGGAGAGCAGTTATTTGAAGATACTCAGGGGCTCAGGCAGTTGGTACCAGAAATTCGGGAACCTATACCGGAAACTGTTGGTCCCCAGGATCGTAAAAATGTGCAAAAAAATAATTACTGTATCTCATTTTGAAAGGCAAAGGATAGGTCTATTCTTTGGAATGGGTCTGGATTCGAGGCTTGTAGCTGTATACAATGGTGTTAGTGAACATTTCAAACCGGTATTCGATCTGGCAGAACTGAAGAGCGTGAGGAAAAAATATCATCTACCGGATAGATATATATTTTTTCTGGGAAATACAGATCCCAAGAAAAATACCAAAGGGACTCTCAAAGCCTTTTCTGATTTTTTAAAACAAACAGAATCGGACCTGAAAATGGTTATGCTGGATTATGATCGCCAAGAACTTGAAAAATTATTGGATGAAATTGGAGACAATGGATTAATCAATAAGATCATACTTACAGGCTATGTTGTGAATACTGATCTACCTGCCATTTACCATCAGAGTGAACTTTTTTTATATCCATCCTTGCGTGAAAGCTTCGGCATTCCTATGCTGGAAGCTATGGCTTGTGGCGCTCCGGTTATTACATCAAATACCTCCTCAATGCCTGAAGTGGCTGGAGATGCTGCAGCAATAATTAATCCATTCAAACCGGAAGAGATCACCGCCGCTATGATTCGTGTTCTTTCCGATAAAAAGATAAGAGATTCGATGATCGAATTGGGTTACATTCAGGCAGCAAAATTTTCTTGGAAAGCAATGGCAGAAAATGTCCTTGCGATTTACGGCCAGATGGAGAAGGCAAAGATTAATTAATTTTTCAAAACAGCAGGTATGTTGGTCAACAGGGATATTATCGTAGTCGGAATTCAGGCGTGGGACATTGAAATTGGCAGCAATTGCAAAAACATCGCTGCCGAATTGGCAAAATGTAACCGTGTTCTTTATGTTAATGCTCCTTTGGATCGTTTTTCAATGATAAGAGAACGAAAATCGGAAAGAATAAGGCGTAGGATTCAAATAGTGAAAAGCGGAAAACCAGAAATCAATTCCATCACTTCCAATCTATGGAATTTGTTTCCTGCGACTGTGATTGAATCAATTAACTGGATTAAATTCCCTTTCCTTTTTGATTGGCTGAATCGGATCAACAACAAAAGATTTGCCAGGCAAATCAAGATCGCCATCGATCAATTAGGATTTAAGGATTATCTGATTTTCAACGATAGTGATATGTTCAGAAGCTTCTTCCTGAAAGAGCTTTTACATCCAGAAACCTATATCTATTATACCAGAGATAATCTGGTGGCAGTCAATTATTGGATGAAACAAGGGAAAAGACTCGAAGCGGAACACATGGGAAAATCCGACCTGGTGGTGGCTAATTCTACTTACCTGGCATCTCTGGCAAAAGCGTTTAATCCCAATTCATTTTATGTTGGTCAGGGTTGTGATGTAAGCATGTTTGACAAACGTTTTGTAACCTCTGAACCTGCCGATCTATTAATTATTCCATACCCAGTCATAGGTTATATCGGAGCCTTGCTTTCACTCAGACTCGATTTGGATATCCTGGAATATCTGGCCGAGAAACGGCCTGATTGGAATCTTGTGTTGGTTGGACCGGAAGATGATTCCTTTAGAAACAGTCGGTTGCATCAGATGAAGAACGTATATTTCCTTGGTAACAAAGCGGGGAATGAACTTCCCTCCTATCTTAACCTTTTCAATGTGGCTATCAATCCCCAACGGGTCAGCCCTGTCACCATTGGCAATTATCCAAGAAAAATTGATGAATATCTTGCCATGGGAAAGCCGACAGTCGCTACAAAAACGGAAGCGATGACGGTTTTTGCCGAATATACCTATCTTGCCACCACTAAGGAGGAATTTATTCTTTGTATTGAGAAAGCTCTGACAGAAGATTCATCCGATTTAATACAGAAGAGAGAAGAGTTCGCCGGGCAACATACCTGGGAAAACAATGTTATTGAAATTGCAAAAGCCATTGACAAAGTAAAAAAATACCAAGCATGAATCTGATTGAAACCATCAAGAGTAATCCACGATTGAAGCAGCTGGTTCTGAATGCCATGATGCCCAAAAACCAAGCGAGGCCAAGGCTTTGGGTCAGATTGTTTCTAAATCCATTCAAACATAAAAAGGGAAAAAATGCCAGAATCTGCAGCAACAGCCGCATTGATGTAATGCCTTTTAACAATTTTTTCTTGGGAGACGATTCTACCATCGAAGATTTTTGCACCATCAACAATGGTGTCGGTGATGTAATAATCGGGGATCGTTCCCGGATAGGAATGAGCAATGTAATAATTGGTCCCGTAACAATTGGTAATGACGTAATTCTTGCTCAAAATATTGTCATGTCCGGACTCAATCATGGATATGAGGACATTAAATTACCCCCACATAATCAGCCAGTCACCAAGAAGAAGATCACTCTGGAAGCTGAAGTATGGGTAGGAGCCAATGTGGTAATAGTTGCAGGGGTTACCATTGGTAAACATGCAGTGATAGCCGCTGGCTCTGTCGTGACAAAAGATGTGCCCTCTTACACTGTAGTCGTCGGAAATCCAGCAAAAATCATTAAAAAATATAATTTTGAAACTGAAACCTGGGAACGTTTGTCGTAACTTTATTCTTTAATTTACAATCAACCCACCGCGAAGGAATACAATTTTAAATGCGGTGGTTTGACCAATACAACATGCTTGCCTTAAAAAAAATAAGAATACAGTCCTTGAAAATATACCAACCAATATGAAGAATCAACAATTATCAGATAAAATTACTTTTCTGGATTATTGGAATAATGAAATTTCTGACGCACCTGGAATGGTTCAAATCCCTACAGATTTTAACAGAATTCAGGATCAGGATTATTATAAGAAAACAGTACGGTTTACCATCGGATCTGAGTTAGCACTCAAGTTATCTACACTTCAAAAGGATATAGAATCAGACAGCCAGACAATTTTACTTGTCGCTTTTGGGGTGCTTTTATACAGATACTCCATGCAAAAGGATTTTGTTATTGGAGTCCCTTTGGGGCGTAGAAAAACCAATTTATTCTTCACCGTTAACCTTCCTATCAGGTTCTATTTTCCGGATGAATGCGTTTTTGAAGAAGTTTCGGCAACAATCGACAGAAAAATAGTATCAACTTTCGATAAAAACGGATTATGCAACTTCCCCGAGAATCAGATTGATCAGGAAACAGAGAAGGCAATTCTTTCATTTCCGTATAATGTTCTGTTTGAATTCAATTCAAATTCAGATCTAAGTTCTGTTGTTGAAGAAAAACAGGTTAATACACTTCAAGTCAACAAAGCAGATCTTTTTCTTCAGGTTTTTAAGGTGGAGGGATCTTTTGAATGTGAGTTGAGTTACAATGAAAAACTATTCACAGCAGAAAGTATTGAACGTTATTGTGGTCACTATACGACACTCCTGAATTCCATTTGTGAAAATGCACATATCGATATTCAAAAATTGCAAATTATTACAGATCAGGAACATATTCAACTTTTCGAAATTTGGAATGATACAAAAGCCCACTATCCAAAAGAATTATGTATTCACCAGCTGTTCGAAGAGCAAGTAAATAAAACTCCGGATGCGAATGCTGTTGAATTCGAAGGGCAGCAGATGACCTATGCTGAGCTAAATGTTTCCGCGAACCGACTCGCCAGATATTTACATGCAAAGGGCGCTTGTGAGGATCAAATCGTTGCCCTTTTTGTAGAGAGAGGTTTTGATATGATCATCGGTTTGCTTGCCATATCCAAGACCGGAGCTACTTATCTTCCGCTCGATCCGATTTACCCTAAAGCGCGTCTGTCACTTATTGTGGATGATGCCAGACCGGTAATCATCCTTTCTCAACATTCATTGTCCGATTTTATTCCGGAAACGGCCGGGACTATCATCTTTACTGATGACAGGCAGGCTTATGAAAAAGGATCCTTCTCCAATCTTACTTTTGGTAACCCGGAAAAGCCTGCATACATTCTCTATACTTCCGGTTCGACAGGAAAACCCAAAGGGGTTCCGATTACCCAAAAAGCAGTTGTCAACCTGGTTAACTCCATGACAAAATTGCTGGAATTTACTGCAAAAGATACCCTGCTAGCAGTCACAACCATCTCATTTGACATTGCCGAACTAGAGATGTTTATGCCCCTTTTCGCCGGAGCAAAACTGGTTATAGCTTCTCAGGAAACTGCTATTGACATGGAATTGCTTGCCGAAAAAATGATAAACTGTAAGGCGACAGTTTTCCAGGCTACCCCGGTTACCTATAAAATGTTACTCATTAGCGGGTGGGAAGGAAAAAAAGATCTGAAAACAATTTGCGGAGGAGAAGCGCTTTCCAAAGAGATGGTCAGAGAATTACTTCCACGTGTGAAGGGAGTTTGGAACTCTTACGGACCAACCGAAACAGCCATCTATTCCGTTGTTCGCAATCTCACCATGGAAGACACTGTTGGAGAGGGCTATGTACCAATTGGCAGGCCCATCGACAATACTACTCTATTTGTCCTTAACAGCAAACTTGTCCCGGTCCCGATTGGTATTCCAGGTGAATTGTACATTGGTGGTGATGGTGTATCCCCCGGGTACCTGAATCTTCCCCAAATGACGGATGAAAGGTTTGTACCCGATCTATTTGGAGATAATCCGAATAAAAGATTATACAAGACCGGAGACCTTGTTCAATATTTTCCCGACGGAAATATCCTATTTCTTAACAGGGTTGATAGCCAGGTCAAAATCCGGGGTTTCCGGATTGAACTTGGAGAAATTGAATCAGCGATTTCACAGTTTAACGGCATCAAGGACAATGTTGTGATTGTCAGGGAAGATATTCCTGGGGATAAAAAATTGGTTGGTTACTATATTGCCGGAAATGAAATGGCACCGGCTGTCATTGATCTGAAGCAATTCCTGTCAGTCAAATTGCCAGAGTATATGGTACCTTCCATATTCGTGAAAATGGATAGTTTTCCTGTTACACTTAATGGGAAAGTGGATCGCAAGTTCTTACCCATGCCTGTTGAATCCTTGACGCAGCTATCGCCCGGCTTCATTGCGCCTCAGACTGAATTCGAAAAAGAAATTGTCCTTTTTCTTTCAGAGATTCTTAAGATCAAACAAATTGGAATCAATGATAACTTCTTTGAAATTGGAGGGAACTCTCTTGTCGCCACGATGATGATCTCAAAAATCAAGAAGCGTCATGGAATTCAAATATCTTTGCGCACATTGTTTGAAATTCCTTCCATTAGCGGAATAGCCAAAGAAATTGAGAACAAGATTGGTCAAACGAAAACTCCTGAATCGCGACAGATTATTCAGCATCACGTAACTTTGCCTTCTGCCACGGAACTTTCCCCCGGTCAGAAAAGACTTTGGTTTGTCGAGAATTTTGAACCGGGAAACAGGGCCTATAACCTGCCATTCGATTACAGAATTAAGGGTTCTCTGAATGTACCCGTTCTCGAAAAGAGCATTCAGGAACTGGTTAACAGGCATGAGTCGCTCAGAACATTGTTGATTAGTTCTGACGGAGTACCATTTCAGAAGGTAATGGAAACCATGCCTTTCAGCTTTAATGTCGTGAATCTTGAAGCGCTTTCGGCCGATGAAAGAGGTAGCTCAATCAAAAAATACTCTCTGGAGAATGAAATGCACATTTTTGATCTGGAGAAAGGACCCCTGTTTATCGCCAGACTTTTGAAAATCCATGAGTCGGAGTGGCTTCTTTTGCTAAACATGCACCATGCCATATCCGACGGATGGTCTGTGAAAATTTTGGTTGATGAGTTAGGAATGGTTTATACGGCGCTATTGCACGGCGAACCTTTAATCATGCCGGAACTGCCTATCACCTACCAGGATTTCTCTTTTTGGCAAAATGAGTGGTTAAAAAGCGAGGATTGCAAAAAAGAGATGGATTTCTGGAAAAACGAATTGAAAGGAGCTCCCGATCTTTTACAACTTCCGATGGATTTTCAGCGTCCGAAAAATCAAACCTATGACGGTGATGAAGTCTGCTTCCAACTGGATCAAAATACGACCGCACAATTACGTTCATTCGGTCAGCAAAACAAGGGTTCTCTCTTTGTAACCTTGTTGAGTATCTTCAATACACTCATTTCCAGATATGCCTCGCAGGAGGAATTTTTAATTGGTATTCCTATTGCCGGTAGAAATTACGAGGAGCAGGAATCTTTGGTTGGTATGCTCATTAACAACTTCCCGGTACACATAACACCACTGGATCATATGACATTCCCAGAGATGTACGAAATGACCAGAAAAAAATTCTTTCTGGCATATGAGAACCAGAAACTACCAATAGACCGCATTGTTGAAGAGCTAAAAGTAAACCGCACCCCAAATATTTCCCCGTTATTCCAGGTGATGTTTAATCTTCTGGATATGTTTAACGAGGAGATTTCGCTTGCGGGCTCAACGATGGAAATGATTGACAAGAGAAGAAAGATTGCACAGTTTGATCTCTCGTTACATATCTATGAAGCAAAAAACAGCTTGAATTGTGTGCTGGAATACAACACCAACCTGTTTAAAAGAGAGCGGATTGAAAGGATGGCAGGCCATTTTGCGGAACTTGTAAGGAGTCTCATGGAAAATTCGGATCAAAAACTCCGAACCATTCCACTGTTAACTGAAAATGAAAAGAAATTGATTCTCAAAGATTGGAACAAGACTAAAGTCGAATTTCCGGAAGATCAGTGTATTCACCAACTCTTTGAAGCCCAGGTTGCAAAGACTCCCAATTCAATAGCCATCCGGGATGAACATAAGTTGTTGACCTATACTGAATTGAATCAAAAGTCCAACAAGCTGGCCAGATACTTGCACAATTCCGGAGCAGTCGAAGGATCTCTTGTCGCTATTTGCATGGAGAGAAGTGTGGATATTCTTGTTGCCTTACTTGCCATCCAGAAATCAGGATGCACTTACATTCCACTGGATCCGATCTATCCAAAGGACAGGCTGGCACTTATACTGGAAGATAGTAATCCGGTTATCTTGCTAACTGAAAGAAAATTGCTTGGAAGTATACCTGAAACTACCGCTAAAAATATTTTAATTGAGGAGGAAGATGCTTATTGGAGCGAGTCGGCTGAGAATACCGGGTTCAAAGTGACTCCTGAGACCATCGCTTATCTGATTTACACCTCCGGTTCGACGGGAAAACCAAAAGGTGTTCAGATTCAGCAGCGGGCTCTGGTCAATTTTATTTCTTCCATGGCGAAGAAACCAGGGATCAATGCAAACGACATCATGCTTGCTGTTACCACGATCTCGTTTGATATTGCCGGACTCGAGATGTATTTGCCTATCACCTATGGCGCATCCATCTTCATTGCCAGCCATGAGACCTCGATGAATCCCGAACTGCTTATCCATCGGATAAAGGATACTGGTGCCACGCTACTGCAGGCTACACCTGTTACCTTCCGGATGCTTAATTCGGCCGAATGGGGCGGCTCTAAAAAGTTGAAAATACTATGCGGCGGCGAAGCCATGCCCAAAGAGCTGGCCTACGATCTGATCAGAAAATGCAGCGAACTTTGGAACATGTACGGCCCAACGGAAACAACTGTTTGGTCAACGGTCGAAAAAGTCGAAATTAATGAAACCGACAGAGCCGGTTATATCAACCTGGGCAAGCCCATCGACAATACACTCATTTATGTGCTAAATCCCGAATTTCAGCCTGTCCCGGTAGGATATCAGGGAGAATTGTTCATTGGGGGTGATGGTCTTGCCAAGGGTTATTTCAACCTTCCGGAGATGACAATGGAGAGATTCCTGCCTGATCCGTTCTCAGGTATTGCCGGCGCACGGATGTATAGAACCGGTGATTTAGTTCAGCAAACAGATGAGGGCAAACTCGAATTTCTCAACAGGGTAGATTCACAAGTCAAAATTCGCGGTTTCAGAATTGAACTGGGTGAAATTGAATCGGCGCTTACTCTATATCCAACATTTGACAATAATGTTGTAGTGGTAAGAGAAGATACGCCGAATGACAAAAAGCTGGTTGCCTATATCATAAAAAAAGAGGACCAGGATAGTGATTTTACTAATCTCAGGCAGTTCCTTCGGACGAAAATTCCGGATTATATGGTTCCATCGGCATTTGTTTTCATCGACCAGTTTCCGCTCACTCCCAACGGCAAAATTGACAGGAAAGCTTTGCCGGCACCTCAGGATGCAGCTGCTCAGCAAGCAAAAATCTACCTGGCACCAAACACTAAAACCGAAAAAAAACTAGCAGCAATCTGGTCTGAGGTACTTAAAATAAAGCAGGTTGGAACAGACGAGGACTTTTTCGAAATCGGTGGACATTCGATGATAGCCGTCACGCTCATTGTTAAGATCGAAAAAGAACTTGGAACCAGATTGCCTTTAGCTGTCCTATTTGATCACGGAACTATTCATGAAATGGCACTTCTGATTGATAAAAAAACTGAGACAGTCAGTTGGGGTTCATTGGTTCCAATCAGATCAAAAGGAAGCAAGAAACCATTGTATTTGGTACACGGTGCCGGACTAAATTTATTACTTTATACGACAATCGTTTCACATCTTGATCCGGATCAGCCTGTTTTCGGACTTCAGGCCAAGGGGCTTGATGGAGTTGATGAGCCACTCTATTCCATTGAGGAGATTGCGGCTTATTACAACGAAGAGATTTTGAAGATTGACAAGAGCGGATCCTATGCCCTGGCTGGATTTTCGATGGGTGGCCAACTTGCCTACGATATGGCCAGACAGCTGAAGGAAGCTGGCTATGAGGTGAGCTTCCTTGGGGTGTTTGATACCGTTTCCGAGAATGTTTCAGATCTACACATTCCATTTATCAAACGTTACGTTCTTCGTATAGACAGGGTATTTCACCAGATTTCCTGGGTAGCAGGAACGTTTCTTAAAATGCCTTTGAATAAAAAGTATGAATTCTTTGACTTGAAAATGAGATCCCTGAAGAAGAAGATCACGAAGGATGACTATGAATATAAACATGAAGGTGCATCTCAAGGAATACAAAGTGAATTGCCAAAATACCTGCATAAAGTTCATCGTGCTAATTCTTTGGCTCTGGAGAAATACATCCTTCCCCCCTATCCTGGTAAGCTGCATCTTTTCAGGGCTAAGGATCAGAAATTTTATATCAAGGAACCTGTGGCATACGGTTGGGATGAATACGTTCAAGAGGTTGTGATACATCATATACCAGGTGAACACTCTACGATCTTCGCACCTCCAAATGATGAGATATTTGCTAAAACCCTACAAAAGTGTCTTGATGAAAGAGATTGTAAATAAACTGAATTAAAATGCCTGCCATACAGTATATCTTCTGGTTCTTGTTTCTTGTTGTATTCTATACCTATATCGGATATGGCCTACTGCTTTTCCTGGTAATAAAAATCAGGAGACTATCCGGTTTATCCATTAAAAGGATCATGGATTTGGGATATGAACCTGATGTCACATTGTTCGTAGCGGCATATAATGAAAAGGAGTTTATTGCAGAGAAGATTAAAAATTGCCACGAACTTGATTATCCCCGCGAAAAATTACATATCATGTGGATCACAGACGGATCCGATGACGGAACTCCGGAGGAGCTGAAAAAATATGAAGGCGTACAGGTCTTCCATCTTCCCCAAAGAAGTGGCAAAATAGGTGCTATGAACAGGGGAATGAAATTCGTTGAAACGCCGGTAGTCGTCTTTTGTGATGCCAACACCTTGTTGGGGAAAGAATCTATCCGCCGCATTGTCAGACTTTTTAGTGATCCAAAAGTAGGTTGCGTATCCGGCGAAAAGAGGATCTTTGACAAAGATAAAGACAGTGCAGCGGGCGCGGGGGAAGGGTTATACTGGAAATATGAATCAACACTTAAAAAATGGGATGCAGAACTCTATACCGTAGTAGGCGCCGCAGGTGAACTTTTTGCCATCAGAACAGAATTATATGAAGAAGTTGAGCGTGATACTTTGCTTGATGACTTCATCATATCATTGCGGGTAGCCCAGAAAGGATACACCATCCAATATGATCCGGAAGCTTATGCCATTGAAACATCTTCAGCCAATGTAAAGGAGGAATTAAAAAGAAAAATTCGAATTTCGGCTGGAGGAATACAGTCGGTAGTTCGGTTACGATCTCTACTAAATATTTTTAAGTATGGAATACTTTCTTTTCAATATATTTCTCACCGCGTCTTACGTTGGACCCTTGCTCCTCTTTCACTGTTACTTATGTTACCAACCGGTCTTTTCTTAGCTCTTAAATACGGAATTTTCACAACTAAATTTTATCCAATTTTGTATTGGTTACAAATTTTATTTTATCTTTCTGCATTATTGGGTTGGTACCTGGAAAACAGATCGATCAGATTAAAGGTTTTATTTGTTCCTTATTACTTCTTCATAATGAACATATCTGTTTTTCTCGGATTAAAACGATATTTAAAAGGATCTCAAACAGTAAATTGGGAGCGGGCAAAGCGTGGGAAATAGTGTATTAAAAATTATTAAAAAGGTTGTTCCGGTAGTGATTTTTCTTGTTATTGTCAAAGCAGATATTTGTTTTGCACAGAAAAAAGGACATATCATTCCGGTCGAAAAATTGCTGATAGATGCGATGGATCCTGCTTATGCGCAAGTTAATCCGGGTGATACGCTCTATTTTTCAGCAGGGAAAAGACTCTTTCTGAACATTAGAAATTTTAAAGGCAAGTCAGGAAGTCCTATTGTAATGATTAACAGGGGAGGTGAAGTAACTATAGACACTGATAATTATTATGGCATTTCTATTCAAAATTGCCAATACATCAAGTTCTCTGGTTCCGGATATCCCGGTGATTTTTATGGAATCAAAATCAAGAGGGTGTCGAAAGGCGCTGGTATGGGGATCGGATATTTAAGTTCGGATATCGAAGTTGACCATGTTTCGATTGAAAATACCCTGATCGGAGGACTCTATTTTAAGACGGATCCGGATTGTTCAAAGACTTCCCTCCGGGGTACTTTTACACAATATAACACGGTTATTCACCATAACTACATCGCCAACACCGGCGATGAAGGAATGTATATTGGCAGCACCAAATATGATGGTCAGATTGTATCCTGCAATGGCAAAGACACCTTGTTAATGCCTAGTCTTCTGGATGGAGTAAAAGTCTACAATAATATCGTTAAATATACAGGTTGGGATGGTATCCAGGTCAGTTCTGCTTCACGGAATTGTCAAATATATGATAACACGATCTTGTACGACAGTCAGAAAAAGGAAGATTCTCAGATGTCTGGAATCATGATTGGCGGAGGCACCAAATGTGACTGTTATAACAATTATATCGCATTTGGAAACGGAGACGGACTCGAGTGTCACGGACTTGGAGGCACCAGAATCTTCAATAATATCATTGTTGAGCCAGGGTTAACCTTCTTTCCCACTGACAAGTCCAAACCCAAACACGGCATGTATATCGCTGATACATCAATACAACCTGATTCAAGTTTTTACATTATGCATAACAACATTGTCCGACCGAAATCGGATGGTATCAGATTCGCAAGCGTTGTTAGCAAAGGGAGTTATATAGTTGGCAATGTAATCATCGATCCAGGAAATTTTGCCTATTATGAAAATGGGAATACCCGTTTTAAAGGGAAAGATTCCTATATCATGTTTCCTAATCAGCCCAGGGCAACAACCGTCACCAATAATTACCTGGCAAGGGATGCAAATGCGGCCGGCTTTCTGAATAAGGCCATGCTTGTACCTGCCGATTTTTATTTGGTCAGCGGTTCTCCGCTCATTGATGCTGCTGATTATTACGCTAAAACATTTGTTTCATTCGACTTCCTTAATCATACCAGACCTTATGGACCAAAATCAGATCTTGGAGCCTTTGAGTTCGACAGTACGAACGCTTCACTTCCTGTCGTTTCCGATACTCAAAAAAATCAAAGCTGGCTTTATCAGAATCCGGTTACAGATTTCTTGAAAGTAAGCTTACCATGGGTATCTGCTGATGACATGACTTTAGAGATTTACGATTTGAAAGGAGCAATTTTAAGACAATTAGGGCAATCAAGGATAGAAAACGGACTATTGTTTTATGAAATTAATATTTCGGATCTTGCGAGTGGAGTCTATCTCTATTCAGTTCATTCTGTGAAAAATTTTTACACCGGTAAATTCATTAAACTTTAATGACATTGTCAGATTGATAGCGATACGTGTTTTGAGCACAGCATGGTCTGTTTTTCCGGGGATGCCAGTTTTAATTCATCAACTGGTCTATTTTGCAATAATCAATTTTATTAAGATCCTTTGTCCTTTCCACTGCATGATACATGGGTAGATACCGGAAGGAAGTGACTGATTGAAATGGACAGTATGTGTGCTTCCTGCTTCGATGTTTTCATCAAATAGTCTGGCAAGAAGTTGTCCCGTTGCGGAGAAGATGTCAAGTGTTGCTTTCGCATCTTCACTAATCTGGAAATCGAAGGTAGCTGAACCTGATGTGGGATTTGGATAGACAACCAATGAATTCTTTAATTCAGGGATTACTAAATTTACAGGAATTGAGCTTTCAGGTAGTGGTCCGTCCTTCAACAAACTAATGTTAATTGATCTGGGGACGCTGATACCGCAACCATTCGTTGCTGTGACACTGAGGATCCCGTTAGTCGCCCTTCTTGAAAAACTCAAACTGATCGTATTGGTGCTTCCATTTATGGTTACCCCTCTGCCAGAATAAGTCCAATTATAGGTGACTCCTGAATCAAATGGAACAGTATATACAATGTTTTGCTGACCAGTTTTAGCTGTAGCAGATGATTGGATAAAATTTCCGGGTTGACTGGCTGGTGCATGAACTGCGACCGTCGTTACCGCGTTTGCAGTACAACCACCTGAATTGGTAACAGAGTACTGAATTGTAGCCAATCCCGCATTTAACCCGGCGACTGTACCGGTACTGTTGACTGTCGCTACCGGAGTTGTGAAACTACTCCAAGTACCACCGACTGTCGCATCGGAAAGGTTTGTTTTACTACCCAGACATATGGACTTCGTCCCTTCTATAACCGCAACAACAGGGATGGGATTGGTGGTGATCATTACGCTGTTCAAATTGGAACAACCTGTTGCCCATATCGTTTCAGTTAGTGCATAAGTCGTATTTTCGGTTGGCGTGATAGTAGGATTTGATAACGTTGAGGAAAATCCTGAAGGAGATGAGGTCCAACTATAAGAATTGCCTGAAACAGCAGCTGCACCCAATTGGGTTGATGAATTCTGACAGATAGTACGATTGGCCCCGACTACAGCATCTGGTAATTTGTTAACAATTACAGATACATTGTGCGACCACGAGCATCCGGTCGCTGTCACTGTCTCAACCAGGTTGTAGTTGGTATTGACTAATGGCGCTACAGTTGGATTTGCAAGCGTTGAGGTAAATCCGGCTGGGGTAGAGCTCCAGCTGTAGGTACTTCCTGATACGGGCGCTACACCTAGTTCGGTCGAAGCTCCTGAGCAAATTGCCCGATCCTTTCCGACACCCGCCGCCGGTAACTGATTAACAGTCACAACGACTTGGTTTGAATTACTGCAACCCGTCGCCTGATTTAATTCGGTCAGTGTATAAGTGGTTGTTGTCGTGGGATATGCTACCGGATATGATGATGTTGAAGTAAATCCAGCAGGAGAAGAGGTCCAGGTGTAAACATTTCCAAGAATTTGAGGTGCACCGATCTGGGTGCCGCTGGTTGGGCAGATGCTCCTGTTGGAGCCCGCACTAGCTGCTGGTAGCGGTTTTACATTGACCACTACATTGTGCGTATTAGTAGCACCTGTTGAATTAATTGTTTCTGTAAGAGTATAAGTCGTTGTTATAGCCGGAGTAACTGTCGGATCAGCCAAAGTCGAGGTAAAACCAACTGGGGATGATATCCAGCTATAAGTTCTTCCAGGTATTGCTGCTGCCCCAATCTGAGTGCTTGAATTCTGACAGATCGTACGGTTGACTCCGGCCTGAGCGTCCGGCTGCGTTTCCAAAGTCACGGTAACATTGTGCAAATTGGCGCAACCTGTAATGCTGTTGGTTTCCGTTAAAGTGTAAACAGTATTGACAAGGGGTGTTACCGTTGGGTTGGCCAAAGTAGATGAAAAACCAGCGGGAGATGATGTCCAGCTGTAAATGCTTCCGGTTACTGCGGCGACGCCAATTTGTGTGCTTGAGTTTAGATTAATGACGCGGTCTGTTCCGGCCACTGCTGCAGGAAAAGCATTCACAGTGATTTTCACAACATTCGATTCAACCGCATTTGTCCAGTCTGCCATACCGGGAATCTTGGCAAGCCTCCTGAACCAGGTTGTGGTAGTCAGTGTTCCAGGGGCATAGGAATTTGAATTGGAAGATGAAATGTCTGTGAACCCGGTTGTTTCTGTCGTCGTTGAAAATTGCCATTTGTATTCGGGAGTTCCTGTGAAACCACCGGGAGCTATTAAACTGGTCAATAGAAGGGTCGGGTTCCCAGGACAAATACTTTGATTGGCGCCTATGGTACCTCCAGAATATACGACGGTCGCTCCACGGAATTCATAGGCCCCAATATCTGACTTGAGACCGTATGGTCGTGGATTGTTGATGAAATCGAAGGTGGCGGATACTTTTGGATTGGTGTCAGCACCATCGATTAGCGGCGAACCTGAGGTCAAAGCAAAATCTGATGCGTTGTGTAAATTTGTTGAAGCAAATCCGGCCAATAAGGCATCTCGTTTGAAATAGTTGTTGCTGAGAGTAATATTCCCAAACCCATTTGGAGCCATTATATAGGCATCATTTCCAACCCAACTAGTATTATCCGTTTCATATAAGTTGTAATTTCCCGGATTAATAATAATGTTGGAGGAGATGAGATTATTTTTACTTTTTGCACTTGCAAATCTGATCCCATCTGATTTGGGATTGATAATTGTATTGTTAAATATATAGAAGGAAGAGTCCTTCTGAACTGAATTATCTGAAATATACATACCATGCTTGGGCCAGGTTACGTCACCGGGGTAATAGTTTAAACCTGGATTCACAATTATGTTGTTAAATACTCTGGTTCCACCTAATCCATGAACTTCAATGCCAACTCCTTTCCCATCGGCAATGTAATTGTTGAAACAGTCGGCCTTAGTCCCTCCTCCCAGGATAATGCCCGACATCTGCGTATCATGACCCGCCTGACTGTCAAACCGTACGGTATTGTTGTAAATCTGACAATTTTTTGAGGCGGAGCTTACCTGGATACCATCCCAGCCAGCATATTCAACGATATTGTTGTATACTTTGACTCCATCCAGAATGGAAGGATAAAGCAACGTGGCTACTCCATTTACGGTAACAGTCTGACCATCATATTTGGTACTGCCAATGTACATACCTTCATCTGCTGTGTGAGCAACATAGTTGTCGTGGATGATGGTATTATACTGTGTGAAATTGGCCCTGTCAGTGGACGGAGTACCATCCGGATCAGTTTTCGCGTACAATCCGCCGATCAGGGTATTCTCTATTGAAATGTGATCTACCTCAAAATCAGAACTTAAATCACAGAAACTTAGTCCGGCACCATTGGATACTCTTTTAATCTTAAAACCGTACATCATACTCTTGTCACCGGTTCCTGTAAGTTTGATATAACGACAATTCTGAACTGAAATGCCGTAATAATGATCTGTGTCAATAATTACATCACCTCCTTTATTAATCATCACAATCGGATTTGTCGTGTTACCTTTGAAATTTTTTATACAAAGGTAAGTGCGGTTTCCGGCTGCAAAAAAGAGTGTGTCTCCACCTGCCAACTGGTTGTAAGGAGAAGCGGAGCCATCCAAATAAAAGATATTTACCGGAACAATAACACTCTTCGAAATAGCTAACTGTGCTGAGGAGGTTAACAGCAGGATCAGAAATAGGAGTTTTTGTGATTTCACGTCGCTTAAATTTTTGTGCTCGTTTAGCTAATTAAATCACGGACCAGAATTCAGTGGGTTGTGGTATCAAGACACAAAAGCAGATCCGAGAGGAATCATCAATGACCATGAACAATTAATGTTGAAAAGGACTTTCTACTTTGTAGCACATTACCACAAACCGGGCCTAAGGGTAATCCTTATCGATGTAAAAATAATTGTATCTGAATAGGTAGACCTATCCATATATCAATGTGTAATTAGATTAAATCTTAACTAGAGGGTTATTAGGTCTAAATAAGCATGAATAAATTACTGAAATAGAATTACATTGTATTCTATTTCAAAAATAATGACGAAAACAATTGATATGGAATTTAGAATGAATATAATAAATCAGAATACTTAATATCAATATCAGGATCGCTGATATTGGTAAATCCAACCTACAATGCTGATTCAATTTGGATTCTAATTCCTTTTAATTCTTAACACACCTAATGAAAAAGCCAATTGTCTTTGCGTAGTGTTCTCTGCTTAAGATTTGATCTCTGGCGTACAGGAATCTATCCCAGGCTTCAGAAGTATTGTATTCTGTAGTGCTCCAATAGTCACCAGTAATAGCCATATTGAAAAACGCACCATTGATATTTCGGTTACCACCACCCAGTCCGGTAAAACCACTTGTGTTTGTTGCTCCGGTATTTGGAGATAACCAATGCAAAAAGCCCGTTTCCTTCATTTTACCACCGGCAATAGCCTCACCACCAAGTGAAGTTGCTAAAACAGTCCACTCTTGGTCACTTGGCACATGCCATCCACTGGGGCAAATATTACTTGAATTCGCTGCATACCAGTTGTACAAAGCTCCATACATATTTTGGTCATCATCGTTATTATCATACCAACAATAAGCTGGAGTAGTCATTTTTGCCCAGGTATTATTGTCCTTGACAAGTGGTATTGTTGTTCCATCATTGATTTTGCCAGTCTTAAGGCTTTGCGCCATCCAAACCTGGTTTCCAATTTTAATAGTTCCATATACATTACCTTCGATATCAGTAATCTCATTAACAGTTAGATCCGTTGTTTTAAAGAGGAGTTCGTTACCATAGGCAGTTCCGGCACTATTGGTTGCATAGGCTCTTACGTAATAAGTTGAATTTGCTTTTAAGCCTATTATGTAACTCGAGAAAACTCCTGTGCCTGTAGCTTCAGATGTCTTACTGTCGGATGTCGTTGGGTTATGACTTATGCTCCAACATACCCCGCGAAAAGTAATGGTCGCACCACCATCCGTAATTATATTTCCACCAATGATGGCTGATGATGAAGTTATGGACTCCACATTTGTTGTGGCCAATGTTGGTATTTCCGGAGGATTTGCCCGAGGAGTACATCCTACAATATCGAATATTAATACACCAAAAATTATTATTGCATTTACCCAATATCTAATTCCACTTTTCAATACCATGTTTTTTGGTTGAATTTCAAAGTTAAAATATTACTGATTATTCAAAAACAATTGGGTCAAATATAGGGAATTTGTGAGTAGATGAGTAGTTCTGGAATGGTTCATTCAGTTCGAAGAATTTTGTTGGAAGAAAGTCGAACGGGATGCGAAGACGCGCACAATATAATTATACAGCTGAATCAACCTGGTCATAATTAATGGCAGGGGATCTTTAAGATGCATTTCCAGTTTTGATCCACCGAACTCCTGAATCTCACTCCTTCTATATATATATTTTTGAGTAAGAATTTGTAAAGCCGTCTTAGGATTGACATAATGGATAGGCCGAACGTTCAATGGCGGTAACTCTCGATTTAATCCGACAAGTGTTGCAAGGTAAGGAAAATTGACACCGGCATAAAATGACCCGGGGACGCTTTGCCAAAAACGGCCATTAATTTCAAGCACCTTAACCTGTTTTTCCTTTTCGTCATACCGCAAGTCGAAATGTGCGACTCCTGACCAGTTTAATGCCTTGATAATTTTCTCGATAAGGCTATAGATATTACTGTCATACAGAAAATCAATGTTTGTGAATGGGCTGAAGGTCAAGGGTACATTAACAGATCTTTTTTGCATGGTAGTTGCCAGCAATTTACCGTCTTTGCTTAAAACACTGCACCCAAGATCATATCCTTCAACGAAAGACTGAACAATGTATTCCCCGGATTGAATGTGACTCAGGCAGTACTCTTTCAAAGAGGCAGGATCATTAAAAAACTTGATTCCTATGCCTCCGTTTCCCCTGGCCGGCTTAATCAGAACCGGAAAATTGACCGACGAAAGTTCCTCTTCAAAAACCGGTCCGGTTTGGTACAAGATTGTTGTCGGGTAAGGGATATTGTTCGTTTTAAGCCAATTGGCGAACTTCCATTTGTCAACAACATTGTCAAAAGTTTCGGCTTTGGGATAGGGCGCAAGTAAGGTATATTTCAAAAGTTCACTTCCATTCTCAGATAGAAAACGGATTGTCGGTTCATCAATCGTTAAAACAATATCAATTTTCTTTTCCTTTACTATCCTGAGCATAGCTTTCAACCTGCCGACATCACCTTCTTCGACAGGATAGCTGAAATATTTCCTGGTGTATCTTGAAAACCGAATAGCAGCAGAGCTATTGTTGGAAAGAACATATATGTCAATATTTTGCATCTGGCCCAGGCATTGAAGGACTGGTAACGCAAAAAAACTCTCTCCGTCCGGGATTAAAACAGAATATGGCTTATTGTTTTGGTGAAGGTTTGACATATTAGAGAAGGAATGTTTTAGAATATTAAATCGATTTAATTTTATTCCAGAAATTGGTGAAGGTTCGATCAATTTTGTTATACAACTGGATGCCTGATGAATAGAATAAAGGCAAAGGATCTTTAAGATGTGAGTTTAATTTAGAGTGATCATAATAACTGATGGCACTCTTTTTGTTTAAGAATCCAAAGAATGAAATTTTAAGGGCAGTTACTGCATCCACATATCGGATTGGAGTACAATTATAAGGAGGAAATTCCATATTCAATCCCTCCAGCACAGCCAGAAATGGAAAGTTAACGCCTGAACAATAGGATCCAACAATACTACCCCAATAACGGGCATTCATTTCGATAATCTTCACTCGATTTATCTCTTCGTCAAATCTGAGATCAAAATGTACTACTCCGGTCCAATCCAAGAGCCCGATTGTCTCTGACACGATCTTGAATACTTTTTCATCATATAAAAAATCGATGTTCATCGTTGGTCCAAAAAATATTGGATCGTTGATGATTCTCTTTTGAATTGTACTGGCCAAAATTTTTCCATTTCTGCATAAAACGCTGCAATCAATATCATAGCCCTTGATATAGGATTGGACAATATATTCTTTGGGACCAATATGCTCTTTGCAATAATTCACAAGAGAGGACGGATTATCGAAAAACTTGATCCCAATTCCACCGTCACCCCTCAGGGGCTTGATCAAAACAGGAAAGGACAAAGCTGCCAAAGCTGATAAAAAGAGACTGCTATTGTCATATAATATTGTTTCTGGTACCGGAATATTGTTTATCCTGAGCAACTCAGCCAAACTCCATTTATCTACGGCCACATCAAAAGATTCGACTTTTGGAATAGGCGCGATAGCCGTATATTCTAAAAGTGAATTTCCATGATCCGCCAAATATCGGATAGTCGGTTGGTCAATAGCTAGAACGATATCAATTTTTTTCCTTTTTACAATGTTGAGAATTTTAGTAAACCTTTCCTCATGACTGCTTTCTTTCGGGATAAAAAAACAGTGTCTTGTATACCTGGAAAACCGAATAGAAGCTTTTTTGCTTTTGGAAAGGACATAAACCTCGATATTTTTAACACGACCAAGACACTGTAAAGTCGGAAGAGCAAAATAACTTTCACCGTCCGGTATTAAAACAGAATAGGTTCTATCTAACTGAAATGAGGCCCTCATATATAGAAACGAAGGTTAATTAATAAGTCGGGGAAGTTTGGTTTAAACATTTTTGCAAGGTGTATGAAAAATATTTATCGTTTGGAGGAGCGAAGATTTTGGAATGCTCCCCGGGAATATCCAAAACCTCAACACCTCCTTTGACGTATTTATCCCACCCATACAGGATTGGGTCTTTAAGGTAGAAACTTTGATCCATGGCTCTGAAAAGATGCAATTTTCCGGGATATTCCGGTAGTATGTAATTATTAAGGGCGTGAATATTGGCCTGATGTACTTTGTGCAGGTATTTAGGTAGCTCATTTTGTTTCCCTTCCGAGACTCCGGATGGTTTAACTTTGTAATCATTTCCTGAAATCTTTTTAAGAATAGAATTCAATTTCAAAGTGAAAAATTCGATTTTTTTACCTGCCGGTTTTTTAATGAGGGTGCTAATATTCCATGTCAGCATATTAAAATTCCAGTCAAGACGTTGAACATACCTTTCAAATATTGGCAATTGTTTATCGGAAACATTGAAGGTGCTGGTATCAAAAACTCCCAGGAAGCTGACTTTATTGTTCATCAGTAATAGCTGACGAGCCATTTCGTAAGCTATTTGACCACCGAGTGAGAATCCCGCAACCGCATATGTACCACTCTTATCAACAGTCAGAATCTCGTTGATATAATAGGCAGCAATTTCTTCCATTGTGTTTAGTGGTTCGTCTACCCCATCGAGTCCCTTTGCCTGAAGTCCGAAAACAGGTTGATCTTCATCCAGGTAAGAGACAAGCGATTTGTAGAGTAACAAGTTGAGCCCTGCACCATGCACAAGATAAAGGGGGCGTTTTCTTCCCTGAGTCTTTATCGGAACCAGCGAACCCCAATTGACAGGTCTGTCCTTTTTTTCGAAGAAATCTGCCATTTCTCTGATAGTACTGTGATTGAACAATGTAGCAAGGGGGATTCTGATCCCTAGTTCTTTTTCTATTTTGATCATTAAGGTGACTGCGAGCATGGAATGACCACCAATGTCGAAAAAACCTTCATCTGTCCCAATTCGCTTGAGTTTTAAAATTTCACACCAGATCCGCTCCAGTTTTCGTTCCATTTCTGTCTGTGGTTCGACATAAATACTTTTTGATTCAAGTTGCGTATCTTCAGGCTTCGGCAAGGCTTTTCTGTCGATTTTCCCATTTGGTGTCAATGGAAACTGTCCGATAAACACAAAAGAAGAAGGCACCATATATTCTGGCACTTTAGTTTTGAGGAACATACGCAGCTCAGATATATCTGTCTCCATCTCTTCCTGACGGATGATGTAGGAGATGATCCTTTTATCTCCGGGGGAATCTTCCCTGACAATGACAACATTATCCCTGATAGTCTGATATTGTGCCAGGGCTGATTCAATTTCACCCAACTCAATTCTGAAACCGCGAATTTTGACTTGTGAATCTACTCTGTTTAGAAATTCGAGCTTGCCCTCTACTGTTTGCTGAACCAAATCACCGGTCCGGTACATTCGGGAACCATCTATCCCTGAGAATGGATCAGGCAGGAATTTTTCTCTGGTCAACTCTGGTAAGTTATAGTAACCTCTGGCCAGCCCGTCCCCTGCAATATATAACTCACCCGGAATACCTATCGGAACAGGTTGTAATTCCGAATTCAGGACGTAGATAAATGTATTGTCAATTGGCCTTCCAAGATTGACATACCCTGTATCACCTGAGTGATCAAAAGTGACTTTCTCAACTGTTGACCATACTGTTGTCTCGGTAGGGCCGTACATGTTCCATAACTCTGCGCATTTGCTGTTCAGATCTAGTGCCAGTTCTTTGGACAAAGCCTCTCCACCACAAAGAATTCTCAGTTTTTTTGATCCGGTCCATCCGGCCGAGTTCAACATTCGGAAAGTTACAGGTGTTGCCTGTAAGAGGGTAGCCTGGCATTCATCAATTTTTTTGATCAAAAGCTCAGGGTTCATCGAGGTTTCCTGTGTTGCCATTACCACTTTTGAGCCGTTGAGAATTGGAAGAAACAACTCAAGTCCGGCAATATCAAATGAAATTGTAGTGACAGCGAGCATCACATCAGATGAATTGATTCCAGGCTTTTTGCTCATAGAAGTAAGGAAATTAACCAGCGACCGATGTTCAATCAATACTCCCTTGGGTTTTCCTGTTGAGCCTGAGGTATATATAAGATATGCCGCATGATGTGATGTAACTGTAAAATTTGTGTTTTCTTCAGATTCATTTTGATAGTTTTCGATCTCTTCTATGAAAATATTTTTTGCCTTCGTCCAGGGTAGAGAATCAAGTAATTTCATTTCTGTCAGCAGAAGCACCGGATTGCTATCTTCGAGAATAAGCGCTAGCCGCTCCTTCGGATAGATTGGATCCAATGGAATATAGGTGCAACCAGCTTTCAAAATGGCCAGAAGACCAACCAAAAGATCAACATTCCGGTTAAGGAAAATGCCTACAAATGATCCTTCTGAAGCACCTTCTTGATGAAGAAGTCTGGCAAGTTTATTCGCCTTTATATTCAGTTCACGGTAGGTTATGGTAATATTATCGTCCTGAATAGCAACCATTCCAGGTGTTTTTAAAACCTGTTCTTCAAAAAGTTGGTGAATACATTTATCTTCAGGAAATGTCGCTGATGTCAAATTCCATTCTTTCAAAATCAGATTTTTTTCTTTTTTGCTAAGGATTGGAATTTTTCTGATATTTTGAGTTGGGTCGCTCAACAATGAGTTGACAAGTTCAGAGAAATGTCCGGCCATTCTCTCAATCCGCTCTCTTTTAAACAGATTGGTGTTGAAGATAAAAATGCATCTGAGTGTTTTTTTCGATTCATAGATATCAAGTGAAAGATCAAACTGAGCAATATGCCTTCTTCTATCTACCATTTCCATCGTAGAGTCTTCCAGGGAGATCTCTTGATCAAACATATTGAGCAGATTGAACATGACCTGAAAAAGAGCAGATATGTTTACATATCTTTTAACCTTTAATTCCTCAACAATCCGGTCAATCGGAAGTTCCTGATGGTCATAAGCCTGAAAAAATTTCACTTTGCAATGCTCAAGCATTTCAAGAAATGTCATCTGTTCCTTGGGGGTGATGCGCAATGGAAAGTTGTTAATCAACATACCATTAAGTGATTCAAGTTCTTTGTGAATCCTGCCGGCTATGGGAATTCCGAGGACGAATTCCTCTTGCGTTAAGTATCTGGTTAGTAGTGTATTAAAAATACTAAGAAGCGTAACAAAAATGGAAACATTGTTACTCCTGCTGAATAGCTGCAATTTTTCCGTGACAGATTGATCAAGAATTAAACAAATTTCGTCTCCATCGTAAGTGTTAATATCAGGACGGCGAAAATCCATCGGAAGTTGCAGCAAATCCGGAGCACTTTTTAATTCGTCCTTCCAGTAAGCAATCTGCTTTTGGCAACCCTCTCCTTCCAACCAATCTTTCTGCCAGATAGAAAAGTCAGAATAGGTTACCTGTAACGTAGGCAGGCTTAATGGTTTCTGTTGTTTTAGAGCGGTGTAAATTAACCCCAATTCTTTCATAAAAATCTGTACAGACCATCCATCGGTAATGGTATGATGAAAATTCAACAGAAAAGTATAATCCTTGTAAGATATTTTCAGAAGCTTGCAAAAGAAAAGTGGCCCTTCTGACAGATCGAAGAGGTGCGTTTCGTTTTCATAGGAATATCTCTCTGCTTCCTGAATCTTTTCATTTTCAGGAAGCTCTTCCAGGTTGACAACCTCCAACCGAAATGTATCAGCAGCATGTATTTTTTGAACGGGGATACCTTCAATAGTCGGTATCGTTGTTCTTAGTGTGGGATGTCTCTTGATCAATTCAGCAATGCTCTGCTCAAAAATAGTCAGATCAATTTCGCCATTGATTTTGTAATCAAACGGTATTGAGTAAGCAAGATTTCCAGGTTCAAAATTTTCAATAAACCAAAGTCTTTTTTGACCGGAGGAAACTGGGAAAACATCTGTATCAGATTCCAAATGAGGGATAATTGGATTTTCCACAGTTGCTTGGTTTACTGCTTTTTGTTTATCAATTTCTGATGCAAATTCAGCCAGGGTCTGCTTTTCAAATAGAGATCTCAGAGGCATACGAATGCTAAATACTTTGTGGATCCTTGAAATCACCATGGTAGCAAAAAGAGAGTGTCCCCCTATTTCAAAAAAATTATCTTCAGTGCCAATACAATCGATATTCAGAATTTCTTTCCATATGAGAGCCAGATCATTTTCTGTCTCAGTTAGCATTACTGTTTCGCTTTGTTTATATAATCTTTTGCTGCTTGCCGGCGCCGGTAAGGCTTTGACATCTATTTTCCCGTTTGGGGAGAGCGGAAATTTTTCAAGAAAAACAAATGAAGAAGGGATCATGTACTCCGGAAGTTTCCTTTTAATAAACAATTGCAATTCTCCCGCTTCCGGCTCATTCTCACTTTTTCTCAGCAAATATGCGACCAGTCGCTTGTCTCCAGGCCGATCTTCTCTAACGATCACAACAGTCTCACGAATCCCTTCACAGGTCGATAGCAAAGATTCTATTTCACCCAATTCTATTCTGTAGCCCCTTATTTTAACCTGTCTGTCTACACGTCCCTGGTAAAAAACTAATCCATCATCATTGGCTTTCACAATGTCTCCGGTACGATAAAATCTTTGCGATTTACCGTCTTCAGTTTCAATCCGGATAAAGGCATTCTCTTCTTCCGTTTTTCGGTTCAGATAACCCAGGGCAACACTATCTCCTCCTATTATCAGTTCGCCGGAAGTGCCGGGGGGAACCAATTCCCTGTTTGAATCCGTTATATACAATCTGTACCCCGGAAGAGGCCGGCCAATAGGTACAAGTCCTTCGGGCGAATAACCGGCTATAATTTCATAGGCCAATGCAACTACAGTCGTTTCGGTTGGTCCGTAGGTATTTAATAATCTATGACTAACTATTGTACTATTCCAGGCGATAACGTCATTTCTGGTGACGGCTTCACCTCCAATGATAACAAGCCTCAAATGATCCGGAAGAGGATTATTCCGGTATGACACAGAATGAATCATTTGACGCCAGAATGCTGTAGGCAAGTCCCATACAGTTATTTGATGGTGAATTGAAAATTCGATTAATTCGTCGGTTAACAGTAATTCGGAAGTCCGCAAATAAAGAGAAGCTCCTGAACAAAAAGAACAAAAAATCTCTTCAATACTGGCATCGAATGCGAGATTCGAAAATTGAAGAACCCTGTCATCAGAAGAAATTTGATACAAACTTAACGCTCCCGAAATGAAATTGACCAATGCCTTCCGGGGAATTTTAACCCCTTTTGGTACTCCAGTTGAGCCACTTGTATAGATAATATAGGCAACACTTTCCGGATTATAAGATACAATTGGGTTGGAAGTGTAACTACAGTTTTCTAGACATTCAGCTAAAATCAACTGCTCAATGCTCTTTTTTAATTCGGGTCTGTCAACATCTGACAATATGAGTGATACCGATGCGTCGGAACAGTAAAAGTCGATACGTTCCAACGGGCTGGCGGGGTCAACCGGCAAAAATGCTGCACCGCAATTCAAAACTGCAAGGATAGATACAAAATAATTGTAATTGCGGTCGATAACTACGGCAACAACATCTCCTTCTTTAATTCCTTTTTCAATCAGCGAATTAGAAATTATGGTTATATCCTGACATAATCTGCAGTAACTGTATGATATTTCAGAATCGAAAATGGCTGTTTTGTCAGGATATAGTGAAGAAATCTCCAAAAAGCGGTCAATGATATCCCCAATTTCAACAGGTTCGCAAACAGTTTTATTAAGGATATTTAAAATCCTGTTTACATTAATATTTGAGTTCTTCTCCATAATAAGCATAAAAAAAGGGATTCAACTTCAAGCAGAAACGATCTACCTTTTCTTCAATAATATTCTTTAACGAAAGACAAGAAAAATTGTTTGCTTTATTTGCCGAACAAGTCGGGTCTTTTATCCTGGCTTTTTATGAAACCAATAATTGACTTATAGAATGATATTCCATTGTAATGAATCTGAATAAAGTCCAGATGTAATTCTCTGTTCAAAAAACGAAATCCTATCCAAACTCCGATTATTGTAAAAAATATGGAAGCAACAGCCACCATAGCCAGAGATTCGAAGACAAAAACTGCAATAAGATCACCGATAATATTCGCAATCACCATCCAGAGAACTTTGATGAAATTCTTGTCAGGTCTATTTATGCTGTCAAGGCAAATTCCAGTCAATCGGTCGATTGGCACCAATAATCCATACAGTGAAAAAATCCTAACAATGGTGGTGGCATTGAATCCGGTTAGAGGGTCATTTCCCAGATATTGTCTCCCTCCCAGAACTAAAACAAAGACATCTGCAAAAATAAATACAAAGATGCTAGCAAAGATGAACAAATAGCTGATTGCCCCTGAGTAAGTATAGAAAATCTTCTTTACCTCCTGAACATTACCATTAATGCTTGCTTTAGACATTTTAGGAAAGGCTGTTGCCACAAAACTTCTTAAGGGTATTTGTTGCAATTCAGTAAGCTTCATAGGAATACTGTACAAAGCAACTGCAGCGGTTCCAAGTGGGCTAAGGCTTATAATAAAAGCATCCGAACTTCTAAGCAAATTGGTCCCCACAATGGTGAAAGTCGTATATTTTCCGAAGTGAAGTAAGGTCAAATTTGATTGTTTTGTTGCTTTTAGAATGTATCTCATTCCATCCCAACCTTTCAGGATGCAAAATAATGATGTAAAAAAATTGATGATGATCAGGGCCCAGACAACCTGAACAAGAGTCATATTCAGGAATAAAGAATTGATAATCAAAACCAGAAAGAAGCTGCCGCTTTCCATGATCCGTATCAATAAAATTTTACCGAATGTCTGATCTGCCTGCATCATAACGACGGCTGTATTCATGGGAAGATTGACAAGCGCCAATATTGGATACCACATAAAAAATAGTGCATATCCTGCCTTGCTTATGGCATTTGAAAAAAGGTAATAATTTACCAGAAGAATTATTCCGAATAAGATGGAGGCTAATAAGCCAATCAGCGCATTTGATCCTAATAGTTTAATCCGCTCTTCACTGTCGACACCGGAAATAAATCTGACAATTGCGGTATTAGTTATACCAAGTCTGAACATCTCAATAAAGGCAAAAGAAGAAATGAACAAAACCCATTTCCCAAATTCCTCCATTGGAAAGCTTCTTGCCAGCAATGCGAATCCTGAGAAACCAAAAAAAGCAATCGTCAGATTGCCAAACAATGATAGGAAGTTGTCCTCGTGAACTAATCTATTAATTAATGTCTTCAATCAAAACAATTATTGAGAAGAATATAAGCTCAATTATACTCCTCGGATTCCTGAACAAAAGAGATAGATGGGCTAAATTAGTATTTGTTGATTGATTTACATTAGACAGATGAGAAACAAACTATTTGCCTTTGAAATAATGTTAATTTCACCTTAGAAATATTCATCTTGTTTACTTATTTTTATTGGGTATTTTCGGGATTTTAAACTGAAACAGCATCTAAATGAATATTTAATTTCAAATCTATAAAATAATGAAAGTTGCAATTGTTGGAAGCGGTTATGTTGGCCTGGTAACAGGCACTTGTTTTTCTGAAGTTGGTATTGAGGTCACGTGCGTGGACATTGATCAAAAGAAAATTGACAATTTAAACAATGGGATTGTTCCAATTTATGAACCCGGGTTGGAAGAGATGTTGCTCAGGAACATGAAAAAGGGACGTTTAAAGTTTACAACCTCTCTCGCTGAGGCACTGGAAGATTGCGAAGTCTTATTTACGGCAGTTGGCACGCCTCCCGACAAAGATGGAAGTGCTGATTTGCAGTATGTTCTAAGCGTTGCAAGAGACTGCGGTCGAAATATGAAAGATTATTTACTAATTGTGACGAAGAGTACAGTCCCGGTAGGTACTGCACAAAAGGTGAGAAAAGCACTTCAGGAAGAGCTTAACAAACGCAGTGTTGCTATTTCGTTTGATGTTGCATCGAACCCTGAATTCCTCAAAGAAGGAGCTGCTATCGACGACTTCCTTAAGCCCGATAGAATAGTAGTAGGACTGGATTCACCAAGGGCAGAAGAGTTGATGAAAAGTCTTTACAAACCATTTACACTTAATGGGCATCCGATTATTTTCATGGATATTACCTCCGCCGAAATGACCAAATATGCTGCCAACGCCATGCTGGCCACCAAGATCAGCTTTATGAATGATATTGCGAATCTTTGTGAAATCGTCGGAGCAGACATCAACATGGTTCGGAGAGGGATCGGATCAGACTCCCGTATTGGCAACAAGTTTATCTATCCCGGGATTGGATATGGCGGATCCTGCTTCCCAAAGGATGTGAAAGCATTGATTCACACAGGAGAAGATTTCAATTATGATTTGCAGGTATTAAAGGCCGTTGAAGCAGTCAATCAGGCTCAAAAATCCGTTCTGTACCAAAAAGTTCACAAATATTTCGGAGGAGATTTGCAGGACAAAACCATTGCCGTATGGGGATTGTCCTTTAAACCACAAACCGATGATATGCGTGAAGCTCCTTCGGTTGTCATCATCAAAAAGCTCCTGGAAGCCGGGGCAAAAGTGAAAGCGTACGATCCAATTGCGATGAAGGAGGCAACCCATCAGCTTGGAGATACAATTACCTATTCAGAAGATCAGTATGAAGCTTTGATTGATGCCGACTGTCTGCTACTTGTCACTGAATGGCCTGAGTTCAAATTCCCCAATTTTAAAATTGTTAAGAAGCTATTGAACAAACCAGTTATTTTCGATGGTAGAAATATCTATGAAATGGCAGAAATGAAACGTCAGGGATTTGATTATTTCTGCATCGGGGTTGATACAACAAAATAATTAATTAACTATATACCAAACAATCAGATATAAATATTGATCTGGTTGTTTGGTTCTTTAAGACTAAATTATGATCAAGAAAAAGGTACTGGTCACAGGTGGCGCAGGATTTGTCGGATCCCACCTTTGCGAAAGATTGCTCAACGAAGGCAATGACGTTGTCTGTTTGGATAACTATTTCACTGGTCAGAAGCAAAATATCGTCCACCTGCTCTCAAACCCTTTTTTTGAGTTGATCAGACACGATGTAACGAATCCGTTTTATATTGAAGTGGATGAAATATTTAACCTGGCTTGTCCGGCATCGCCTGTTCACTATCAGTACAATGCCATCAAGACAATGAAAACCTCGGTGATGGGCGCTATTAACATGCTCGGTTTGGCCAAACGGGTCAAGGCAACAATCCTTCAGGCTTCAACCAGCGAGGTATATGGTGATCCAAAGGTGCATCCCCAAACTGAAAGCTATTGGGGACATGTAAATCCCATCGGTGAACGTTCCTGCTACGATGAAGGGAAGAGGTCGGCAGAAACTTTGTTCGTCAATTACCACAATCAAAACAATGTACGGATCAAGATCATCAGGATTTTCAATACTTATGGCCCAAGGATGCATCCGAATGATGGCAGGGTTGTTTCTAATTTTATTGTGCAGGCGTTGCAAAATAAGGATATCACGATCTATGGTGACGGCCAGCAAACCAGAAGTTTCCAATATGTAGATGACCTTGTGGAAGGGATGATCAGAATGATGTCCTCGCCTGAAAGCTTTACCGGTCCGGTCAATATTGGAAACCCCAATGAATTCACTATTATGCAGTTAGCTGAGCAAGTGATCAAACTTACCAATTCGAAATCAAAAATCGTCAGGATGCCTCTGCCCTCCGATGACCCGATGCAACGTCAACCAAACATTGATTTGGCAAAAAAAATGCTTGATTGGGAACCAAAAATTCAATTAAAAGAGGGTTTGATCAAAACAATTGATTATTTTGCCGCAACAATCTAAGGCTTAAAATATGGCAATAATTGATTGGGATCAGTTCAATGAGAATTTTCAATATTACGACCGGGATACCATTGTGGATGTAATTGAAATTTTCTTTAATGAGTTCGAAGGCCGGTTGGAAGTGCTTGAAAAAAATATTTCAGAAGGCGACTATAAACAACTTTCTTTCAATGCGCACAGTTTGAAAAGTGTGATCGGCAACTTTATGGCACCGGCACCTTATGAACTATGCAGAAAAATCGAAGAATTGGCCAAACAAAATTCCATAGAACCCATCCCTGACCTCTTTGTAAGATTAAAGAAATTAGTCTACGAACTGAATACAGACCTGAAAGAATATCTTCAAAAATAAAATGAACAAACGGTACTGACCTTAAAACCAGTACCGTTTTTTTTAAAGCTTTTTCATTCCCACTCTGGCTAGATAAGCACTCTTTGCCAACTTGGGATCGGCATCAAGAGCAATGTACAAAATAGTTTTGATGTCAATAACCACAGCCTGTAATTTGGAAAGATCGGGAGAAACGAATGAATTTGGTTTCTTATCGTACATATTGTTTGATGCCATAGTTTGTGAAATTAAATTTTTACCGGATCGACAACCCGGGAGGTAATAATTTTTGCAAGTTAGTTCATTTTATTGAATTTCCCTCCATTCGAAATAGGCAAACGCGTGATAGTCATATTGATGTTTCAATTCAATTTGACTGCATTTTGAGCAAATATGTATTTGAAAAATTAGCTGAAACACCCTTCTATACTTATTTGTACCGAATTAGAATTATGGGACAAATACGTGAATAACCTACTGATGTTGAGTTGATTTGTTAATTACTGTTAAAATTCAACAATAATTTTATATTTCTTTAATGGATTTAGTAATTAAATCATTACTTTCATTGCGGAAAAAAAATGGATTTTGCGGTAATTATTACCACCAAACTTATGTAAACTTAAATTTAATGACATGACGCATTATTAAGCTATTGTTTGTGCAATCGATTGTCCAAGTCAATTGATCGCGCATTTTCTTACTTCATTAGTAAGCAAATCATTAAGGCAAAATAATAAATTTCAAACAGAACGGACTATGAAAAAAAATCGAAAGTTTGACTGCTTCAATTTGGATTATTGTACTAAAATTCTTTTGAAGTTCAAATTGCTTTCTGTCGTTTTGTTGACAGCATTGACTTCTCTGGCAGCAGAGGGAGATTTGCCGGCAACATTGCCCAGTCATGCAATTAATCCTGCTGAACAGCAGAAAAAAATCACCGGCAAAGTCAGTGATATTACGGGAGCTCCTGTCCCAGGTGCCACGATTGTTGTGACTGGCACTACAGTTGGAACGATCGCAGACATGGACGGAAATTTCACTCTGAGCGTTCCGGCTGGGGCAAAAAACCTGACTGTAAGCTTTGTCGGCATGATCGCCAAGGAAGTGCCAATCGGCAATGCAACCAATTTCAGGGTAGTACTTGCTGAAACAACTATTGGCGTCGAAGAGGTCGTGGTTGTCGGTTATGGTACACAAAAGAAAGAGACCATGGTAGGCGCCGTTACCCAGGTCAACAATGCCACCCTGATGCAAGCCGGGGCAACCAACGTTTCAAATGCAATTGCAGGCAAGCTTTCAGGTATCCTGACCATCCAGCAACAGGGTGAACCAGGTGCCAATGCTGCTGAAATTTATGTTCGTGGGGTTTCAAGTTGGAATGGAAGCGCTCCTCTCGTCCTGGTGGATGGTGTTGAGCGTGATTTCACTCAGGTAAACCCGAATGAGATCAACGCCATCTCAGTTTTGAAAGACGCATCTGCTACAGCGGTTTTTGGCGCAAGAGGTGCAAATGGTGTAATTATTGTAACTACAAAACGTGGGACTCTCGGCAAACCGAAACTTGATTTCAGCGCTTCTACCGGTGTCCAGCTTGCCACAAGACTTCCTGACTATATTAACTCCTATACTACGTTAAGCAATCTGAACGTTGCTTTTATGAATGGTCAGCAATTCCAATCGCTTATTCCACAGACGTCGCTTCAGGAGTATAAAAATCCTTCCTCTCCCCTAAACGCACTTAGGTACCCGGATGTTAACTGGTTTGATCAAAATGCCAACAAATTTGCACCGATTTCGACTGCCAATATGAACGTATCAGGAGGAACTGAGTTTGCAAAATACTTTCTTGCGTTCGGTTATCAGCATGAAGGCAGCTTCTTCAAACAGAGAAAGGATAATTTTTATGATATGGGTTACTCCAATGATCTCTTCAATTACAGGATAAACCTCGACTTTAATATCACAAAAACTACAGTTTTATCCCTGAACGCAGGCGGTTCCCTTAACATGAAGAACAACCCGAACAGCAGTCCGTGGAGAGATTTCTTCTCAACCAGCGGTGCCAGGTTCCCGGCATACTTCCCTGATTGGGTCCTGCAGCAGGTTCCGGATCCAAATTACCCTGGAGCTTCAGGGATGAGGTATGCCGCCGCATTTGGCGAGTACACAGGAAATCCTTACAATACCATGAATATGGGGCAATTTAATAAGGATTTAACTTCAAGGCTTTTTACCGACCTTATCTTTAACCAGGATCTCAGCTTTCTATTAAAGGGGCTTAAACTCAACGCCAAAGTTTCTGTTAGTTCAAACAACAACAACAGACAACTCACTGCCAATCCATCAACCCAGACCTGGCTTCTTGATTACACAAAAATTGGTACCGCATCTAATCCCTGGTACCAGTACAGCCCTGCTGAATCCAATGAATATTATTATAATCCTCCTCTTGATATCAACGTAGGTGGTTTGAACAGCTACAGCACGGATTATTATTATGAAGCTGCCATTAATTATGGCAATACGTTTGGCAAGCACAATGTTTCAGCTATGGGGTTGTTTAACCGTCAGCAGAAAAATAACAGTGCTGAATTCCCTTATTACAATGAAGGCCTCGTAGGAAGAGCAACCTATGATTTCAGCAGAAAATACATGGTTGAGGTAAATGTTGGATACACCGGTTCCGAAAGGTTTGCACCCGGTAACCGATTTGGCTTCTTCCCTTCTGCTGCAGTTGGATGGGTAGTTACAGAAGAACCATTCTTTAAAAACGCTGTTCCATGGATGAACAAACTTAAGGTGCGTTATTCGGACGGATATGTGGGCAGCGATTACGCCAAAAGCCGGTGGCTTTACCAGAGCTCCTTTTACAAGGATGACCGCGGCTACATTAACGAAGACCTGATGTCTAATCCAATGGCACAATGGGAAAGGGCACACAAGCGTGACATCGGTTTTGAGATAGGACTTTTTAAAGACTTGATTTCAATTAATGTGGATCTTTACGATGAATACCGCGATCAAATGCTGCTAAGCCCGAAGAGTACAACCTTCCTCATCGGAAACGCGATCAAGGAACTTAACCTTGGTAAGGTTAAAAAACATGGTATCGATCTTGATATTGAATTCAAAAAGAAATTCGGAAAAGATTTCAATTTCTTTGCAAAAGCAATTTTTGGATTTAATGAAAACCGTGTGATCTTCAAGGATGACCCGGCTAGCTATCCTGATTTCATGAAAGAAGCCGGCAAACCTATAACCGGGTGGCTGAACCAAGAGTATGGACTTGTTGGACTTGAGTTAAACGGTGTTCAGCTTACCGGATCTGGCTACTATACCTCTGTTGATGACATACACAACAATGTCTCCCCGGTAGATATTACCAGGCTTTATGTTGGAGACTACAAGTTCCTGGATTATAAGGTTGACGGAACCATCAACGCATTCGACAAGCACCCGATACCAGGTTTGACCTATCCCCCCATCACATATTCCTTTTCCAGCGGTTTTAACTGGAAAGGATTTGATTTCAACTTTCTGCTGGCCGGAAACCAGGGAAAATATGTGCAGTACAATCAGGCATGGGAAGTTGAATTTATCAAGGGGGACTGGCGTATGCATAAATCGCAG
>JANYJT010000175.1 GCA_025358395.1 Bacteroidia bacterium | reverse complement strand
CCGAAGCCGGGAAGTCATCCTATGTCTGGAATGTCAGCTCAGGAGGTAACATCACATCAGGTGGTACTGCTTCAGATAATACGGCAACAATAACCTGGAATTCTACAGGAAATCACTCTGTCAGTGTTAATTATAACACAGTATCAGGTTGTTCTGCCAGTTCGGCAACTGTCAGGAATGTGACCGTTGCTCTGGTGACGCCACCACCGCCGCCACCACCTGTTATTCCTACTCCGACGATTACCGGAGGAACAGGTAATGGTCAGGTATGTGCCGGAACCTCAGGTATCATCTACACCACAGAGGCAAATATGTTCAACTATTTCTGGACAGTTTCTACCGGTGGAACCATTACCTCCACGGTTACGTCAAGAAGTTCATCCATAACGGTAACCTGGAATGAAGCAGGAACACAAACGATTGGTGTAACTTATGTTAGTGCATCGGGTGGAGTGCCAAATTCACCAGGATTGAAGACTGTGGTGGTCATTCCGCTGCCAACGCCTGCAATTACTGGTCAGGTAGCAGGTTGCGCTCCTTCAGATGGCAATAGCTATACCACCGAACCCAATATGACAGGCTATTCCTGGACGGTTTCAGCTGGTGGCACAATTGCTTCCGGATCTGATACAAATTCTATATTGGTTACCTGGAATACAGCCGGTCCTCAGACCGTAAGTGTTAATTATACTGATGCCAATGGATGTTCTGCCAACTCTCCGACGATAAAGAATGTTACAGTCAATGCAACACCTGTACCAACAATTGCTGGTATATCCTCGGTCTGTATCGGAACTGCCGGAGTTACATATACAACCCAGGCTGGTATGAATAATTATATCTGGACTGTTTCATCCGGTGGACAAATTACAGGTGGTGCAGGAACGAATGTTCTGACTGTCACCTGGAATGGTACCGGACCACAAACAGTTGGTGTCAATTACACCAATGCGTCAGGATGTAGTGCGGCTACAGCAGTTATGAAGAATGTTACTGTCAATCCGTTGCCGGTACCGACAATTGCCGGTGTATCAACGGTTTGTGAGGCATCAACCGGTGTTGGCTTTACGACTGAATCAGGCATGACCGGATATAATTGGACCATTTCTGCCGGAGGAACAATAACTTCCGGTGCCGGTTCCAATAGTATCAAGGTAACCTGGAACAAACCGGGAGCTCAAACAGTTGGTGTGAATTATTCCAATGCTGATGGTTGTACTGCCACGCTTGCCACTGTGAAGAATGTAACTGTTAATCCATTACCTGGAGTTGCAGGTGCTATCACCGGAAATATCACGCTTTGCGGAGGAACGCAAAATGTGGTCTATAGCATCGCTCCGATTGCGAACGCGACCACTTATAACTGGACCGTTCCAACAGGCGCTACTATCGTATCTGGTGCAGGTACAACTTCTGTCACTGTCAACTATGCTGCCAGCGCTATGCCGGGGATCATTACAGTTAATGGCAGTAATCCTTGTGGAACAAGCAATACTTCCAGTTTGTCTGTCAATGTCACCCCATTGCCTGTGGCAGCGGGTACAATTGGTGGAAATTCCAGTGTTTGTCAGGGTTCTACCGGACTAATCTTCACTGTTCCACCAGTTGCCAATGCGACAGGTTATACCTGGAGTATTCCTTCCGGAGCCACCATCATGCGCGGATCTAACACCAACAGCATCGTGGTCGACCTGGCTATGAGCACAACATCTGGTCAGATTACGGTTTATGGTTCGAACAGCTGTGCCAAAGGGACGACTTCGCCTGCATTTAACCTGACGGTCATACCATTGCCTCCAACACCTGTCATTGTAGCTTCTGGCGGAAATGTCTCCAGTAGTTCTTCACAGGGCAATCAGTGGTATTTCTCTGATACGGCTAATGGCATCGGTTCTGCCATATCTGGCGCAAGTAGTCAGGTTTACGTGCCGACTCAAAATGGCTGGTACTGGACACAGGTGACTATCAACGGATGTTTGTCGGATGTCTCTAACCGCATGTATCGACTTAAAGCCGGTGAGAGCAACCGTTACAACATCTACTCTGTGCCAAACGACGGAGCATTCTCGTTCTCGATTATCACTCCTGATGAACAGGAATTCAACATCACGATTTACGATCAGTTAGGTCAGAAAGTATATGAGATACCTGGTCTGATAATCAATGGTGAATTTATCAGGGCTGTCGATCTCCGGCCTGTTTCTACCGGTGTCTATACCGTAATATTCAGGAACAAAACCGGGAATATGGTCAAGAAGTTTACCGTTAATAAGTAGATAATTTGATTATGATTGGCCGAATGTAAAGAATTTGACTTAAGTTAATCGGAAAGAATTCATTCTTCCTGATTAACTTGAGTCTTAAATTCTTACCTTTATACGATAGAAAAAATAAAATACAAGTATGAAGCACTATTTCAGAATCGGGTTACTCCCTATGTTCATTATGTGTCTGGTAAGCATTGCAGGGCTTGCCCAAACGACCTCATCAGAGATCAGGTACAATCCCATCACGACGGCGGTG
>JANYJT010000063.1 GCA_025358395.1 Bacteroidia bacterium | reverse complement strand
TGCTCATCGATCAGTCGTATTCTTGTTTCGGAAGTTTCCGGAGTGATCAGCATGATCATCTTCAGATCGTGCTTTTGCGCGATCACTTTGTAGTTTACCTGGTAGTCGGCAAACGGAAGATCGGGGATGATCATCCCATCGATGCCAACTTCTTCGCAGGATTGGCAAAACCTTTCGAAACCGTACTGCATAATTGGGTTGAGGTACCCCATCAAGATCAATGGTATCTTCACTGTTGATCGAACCTGCTTCAGCTGTTCAAAAAGCAGCCTGAGTGACATCCCATTGTGAAGGGCATCGCCCGCGGATTTCTGTATCACCGGACCATCCGCCATCGGATCGGAGAAAGGGATTCCAATCTCGGCCAAATGGATGCCATGATTTTCGAGAGCCTCCAGAATGGGAATTGTATCCCCCAGTTTGGGATATCCCGCGGTGAAATAAACAGACAAAATCTTGTGTGACTGGTTTTGAAATAGTTGCGTAAGACGGTTCATGGGTGGTGTAATTGAATATTTTGAATAAAATCGGATAGGAGCGCTACATCTTTCACGCCCGGAACTGTTTCGAAACGGCTGTTCAGATCAATGCCAGCCCATAGTTGATGGTGAAAATGCTTCAGCGGTTCAAGGCTATCGTGCCCAATTCCTCCACTTAACAAAAAAGGGGTAGTGCCGGCATAATACTGGAGTGTTTTCCAGTCGAAAGACCTGCCGGAACCTCCGTAACCGCTTGTGGGAGTGTCGAAGAGGAAATATTCGCAAAGTCCCTCGTACCCTGAAGTCTGAAGAAGATCCTCTTCCGCATGAATGGAAAATGCCTTGATGAACTTGACTCCGGATGGAAGCAAAGTCGTCAGTGCTGAAAGGTATTCAGGTTCCTCAATTCCATGAAGTTGAATATAATCCAGTCGGTAGATGGAACATTTTTTAATCACTTCCTCTTTGGTCTCGTTCACAAATACGCCCACCCTCTTCACGGTAGTGAGTGTGGGGAGTAAATGGGCTATTTCTTGAGAATCAACATTCCTGGGAGAGGGGGCATAGAAAATCAGTCCGATCAGGTCTACTCCCTGAATGGCTGAAACCTGTCGAATATTCTCAGGTTCTTTTAATCCGCAAACTTTAATCAGCATGGTGAATTCCTTTGATGAAGTTGGAGAGTGTTTCGCCGGGCTTTCCGCCTTTCATGAAAGTCTCCCCGATCAGAAATCCTCTAAATCCCTTTTCCCTAAGTTCATTTACGGTTGAGGGTTCAGAAATTCCGCTTTCTGAAACCAGCAACAGATCTCTTTTAAGTTCTGAAAGTGTCTCAGCCAGATGAAAAGAGTGGTTCAGAGTAGTGTCGAAAGTTCCAAGATTGCGGTTGTTGATGCCAAGCATATCTATGAATGGATTCAGGTGTCCCAATTCAGATGCATCATGAATTTCCAGAAGCACCTCAAGCTGTAACTCATGAGCTGTCTGCGCCAGGGTCAAGCACTCCTCAGCCGATAGCACGGCGGCGATCAGCAGCACCGCATCGGCACCGGCTACTCTTGCTTCGGTAAGCTGGTATGAATCGATGATAAACTCTTTTCGGAGCAAAGGCAGATTCACCAGCTTTCCGGCGGTGCGAAGATCATCCAGAGATCCGCCGAAATATTTGGCATCTGTCAGGATAGAACATGCACATGCTCCTGCCAATTCGTAAGCAGGAATCACATTTTCGATCTCGGCGTCGGCAAATATCCACCCTTTTGAAGGGGATTTCCGCTTGAATTCCGCGATAATCCCGGTAGGGGAGCTTGAAAGGGCTGACCTCATGGATATAGTTAGCCGGCGTAAGGCCTCCAAAAGCTGACCCTCAAGGATTTCGGGCGGGACAAGCTTCTTCTGCTTTTCAACTTCGACGAGTTTGTGAGCGATGATTTTCTGAAGTATGTCTCGCATATTTATGAATTGATTTCTACAAATTTCCTGAATTTTTCTTTCGCTTTTCCGCTGATCAGTGATTCCTGTGCCTCTTCAATGCATTTGGCAATAGTTTTCTCAGGACAGAGTACCCTGATGGCAAATGCAGCATTGACCAGCACGCAATTGTTCTGCTGAGGAGTGGCAACGCCATTCAAAACATGGTCGAAAATAGCTGACGCCTGCTCCACGGTGTCGCCGCCAAAAAGATCTGCTTCCGCATTGCGGGCAAACCCAATCTCTTCGGGCGAATAAATATGCTCATTTTGGTTTGAAATTACTTTGAATGAATCAGTCAGCGAGATCTCGTCATATCCGTCCAGGCTATGCACGACCGCGAAACGGTTGCCGATCTGTTGGAAAGAATAGCTATAGAGTCTTAACAAAGGTAAATTGTATACTCCAAGGAGCTGATTGCGTGGCATGGCCGGATTTACCAGCGGCCCGAGCATGTTAAAGAAACTGCGAACGCCAAGGCTTTTCCTGACTCCTGCAACCGCTTTGAGCGCCGGATTGAAAATCGGCGCATGAAGATAGGCCATGTTCGTTTCACTGATCGATCGCTTTAATTTATCGATGTCTGTGGTGAATTTTACCCCATGGTATTCCATCACATTGGAGGCACCGCTCACGGATGTTGCTCCGTAATTGCCGTGCTTCGCGACTTTATATCCGGCACCGGCCACCACAAAGCAAGCGGCTGTGGAGACGTTAAAAGTGTTTTTACCATCCCCTCCGGTTCCAACAATATCGATCGGATCGAATTCGCTCAGGTCGGTCGCCACACGCATTTCCAGCAAAGCATCCCGGAAACCGGACAGCTCTTCCACAGAGATGCTCCTCATGAGGAAAACGGTGATCAACGAGGCAATTTGCGGTTCGGTGTATTTTCCGGACACCATGTTCTGAAGGATTTCGCGGGCCTCATCGCGGCCAAGGAACTGGTGTTCGAATAGTCTGTACAATATCTGTTTCATAAAGTGTCTCTTTTTTGATGATAATATAATTTACAGAAGTTTAAGGCTAAAGGCTAAAGTCAAAAGGCTAAAGTGAAGAACGCTTCAATCAAGATCGCATCGTCATAACTCATAACTCATAACTTCTCTTCCAGCCAGTTTTGCATAATCTTACTTCCGACTGGGGTCAGCACCGATTCCGGATGAAACTGTACTCCTCGTACATCATAAGTTTTATGACGCAAAGCCATGATTTCGCCTGAATCATCCAGGGCTGTTACCTCCAGATCATCCGGAAATCCAACAGGACTGACTGCCCAGGAGTGGTATCTGCCTGCCTCAAAAGAGCTGCCCAGTCCCTTAAAGAGGAGATCGTCACCAATTACATTTATTTGAGATGCCACTCCGTGGTGGACCTCTTTGAGATTGATCAGTGTTGCGCCAAATACTTCACCGATAGCCTGATGTCCGAGACAAACGCCCAGGATACTTTTGGTAGAAGCAAAATGTTTCACAATGTCAGGCAGCAAACCTGCTTCAGACGGAATTCCCGGTCCGGGACTCAGCAAAATCTTGTCGAAATCACTTGCCTCTTCAATGGAAATGGCATCATTTCGCCTGACATCTACCTCAAAACCCAGTGATTTGATCAGATGCACCAGGTTGTACGTAAAAGAGTCGTAGTTGTCTATCAACAATATTTTCTTCATTTTTCTTAATTTTTCAGGGTTGTGGCAATGTCGATGGCTTTTTTTAGGGCACCAAGTTTGTTGTTGACCTCCTGCAGTTCGCTCTCGTCGTTGCTTTTTGCCACGATTCCGGCGCCTGCCTGATAAAAGAGGGTATTTCCGCGACTCACGAAAGTCCGGATGGTGATAGCCTGATTGAGGTTGCCGCTGAAACCGATAAAGCCGATGCATCCTCCATAGGCTCCCCTGTTGTGGGGTTCAATTTCTGAAATCAGCTGCATAGCCCTGACTTTAGGGGCTCCACTCAATGTTCCGGCAGGGAATGTATCTGCAAAAGTTTTGATGGGGTTGCTTTCAGGTAGGATGGTTCCGCTCACGCGGGAAACCAGGTGGATCACATGTGAGTAGTAATGAACCTCTTTGTAAAAATTGATACCGACGTCAGAACAGTTGCGGCTCAGGTCATTGCGTGCGAGGTCGACCAGCATCACATGTTCGGCATTCTCCTTTGGATCCTGAAGAAGCGACTCGCTCAGGGCCTTATCCTGGAGCGCATCGCCACTTCTGCGTACGGTCCCCGCGATCGGATCGATGGTCGCTTTGCCATTGGATATTTTACAATGTGTCTCCGGCGAAGAGCCGAAAATCCGGAATCCGCCAAAATCAAAATAGAAGAGGTAAGGAGAGGGGTTTACGCTTCTCAATGCCCGGTAGACTTTAAAATCATCGCCCTGGAAGGGTTGTTCGAACCTTCGGGAGAGCACAACCTGGAAAACATCACCGCGCAGGCAGTGGGATATCCCTTTTCGAACCATCTCCCTGTATTTTTCATCAGAAATTGGCGATCGTTCTTTACCATTTAGGCTGAAATCGTATGAGGCATAATTACGGTTGGAAATAAGATTTTCGAGTTCCTCAAGGTTAGGCACTTCGCCATCTTCAGTCAGTTCGATCAGCGTTAACTCATCTTTATAATGGTTAAATACCATGATATATTTGTAAAGAATATACAGCAGATCGGGCGCATCATTTTCTACCTGATGACTTTCGATAACTTCTATCTTTTCCAGGTAGCGTACTGTATCAAAGGAGGTGTATCCAAATACCCCGCAGATATCTGCATGAGGGCCGGATACTTCAAACCTTTTCATGAATTGATTCAGTGCCTCCGCCACTCCATATTCTCCTTTCAGATCTCGTTCTGCCACTTCTCCATCCGGGAATTGCTCTGTACAGATGCCACTGTTGATCCCAACCCTGGCGATGGGATGCAAAGCAATAAACGAGAGACTGTTTTCTCCCGCGTGGAAGTCCGAACTTTCAAGAAGCACCGATTCGGGGTAAACGTCGCGCACTTTCAGATAAATGCTTACCGGGGTATGTAAATCCCCAAGTACTTGTTTGCCGGCCGCGCTGTAATGATATTGCTTTGGTGTATTCATTTATTTCATCTTTAATAATTTGTAAAATGGACTAGGAGACTAGGAGACTAGGAGACTTGGAGAATAGGAGAGTTACTCCTCTTGTTGCTGAGTATTCAACCAATTTTATCCCTCCTGCCATTTTATTCTCATGTCTCATCTCTTATATCTCATGTCTTATAACTCTTAACTCCTAACTCATAACTTTTATATAAGTATCCATGTCCTTATCCCCTCTTCCCGATAGGGTCAAAACAACCACATCCGTGGAATTAAAAGCCACTTTGGAAAGAGCTCCCAAGGCATGGGCCGACTCAAGAGCCGGGATGATGCCTTCCAATTTTGTTAATTCGAATGCGGCTTCCAAGGCTTCATCATCGTCAACAGCAAGAATCGTTGCGCGCTTTGTTGTGGCCAGATGGGCATGCATTGGCCCGATTCCGGGATAGTCCAACCCGGCAGAAATAGAATAAGGCTCCTCAATCTGGCCATCTTCGCTTTGCATCACAAGCGATTTGGAGCCATGAAGGATGCCTATTCTTCCCAATTGAATGGTCGCGGCACTTTGACCGGAGGCAATTCCGAGTCCGCCGGCCTCAGCAAGTACTATCTTCACGTGTTCATCATCAAGATAATGAAAGATGGTTCCGGCTGCATTGCTGCCGCCCCCTACACAGGCAATCAGGTAATCGGGATAGTCGCGTCCTTCTTTTACCAGAAGCTGTTTCTTAATCTCCGCACTGATAACAGACTGCAGTCTGGCAACCATGTCCGGATAGGGATGTGGACCAACCGTCGAACCAATAATGTAAAAAGTGTCCGCGGGATTGCAACACCAATCACGAATGGCTTCGTTGGTAGCATCTTTCAGGGTCATATTGCCTGAAGTTACCGGTCTGACTTCAGCCCCCAGCATATTCATTTTCTGAACATTGACGTGTTGGCGCTCGATATCAGTTTTCCCCATATAAACCACACATTCCATGTCCATCAATGCACAAACGGTAGCAGTGGCCACACCATGCTGTCCGGCTCCTGTCTCGGCAATGATACGGGTTTTGCCCATTTTTCGCGCTAGCAGGATCTGGCCAATGGTATTGTTTATCTTGTGTGCCCCGGTATGGTTGAGATCTTCCCGCTTTAGATAGATCTTGCAACCGTATTTTGCACTGAGCCTTTTTGCCAGGTAAAGAGGTGAAGGACGCCCAACATAATCCTGAAGCAATTGGTCAAATTCTTCTCTGAATTCCTCACTTTCAATAACGCCCAAATAGGTGTTTTGCAGTTCTGTAACGCACTTGTGAAGTATCTCAGGAATGTAGGCACCGCCAAATTCTCCGTAATATCCATTTTCATCTGCCTGATAAGTGTTCATATATTTTGTTTTAATATCTGTTATTTTAGCGATTAGCTGTTAGTTTTTTCCAATAGCTTTTAGGCGAAAATTTTGTCTCTCATGTCTCATGTCTTATGTCTCATGTCTCTAAAAAACAAGAGACCTGTCGCAGGTGCGACAGGTCTCTTGTTTACTATATTTTTCAGGTAAATACAAACGCTGCTTCCTTACGACTTTTGAAAGTTATAATCGAGCCACCACCAATATGTATTCACCAAAAGTGTTTTCATTCTAAACTTGTTTGCCGCAAAACTAGGAAAAATTCTTTACGAACCCCTGTTTTTTTAAAAAAATTCTTAAAAAAGTAAACAATTTCACACGCCAATCGTTTTTCTTGTAAATATATCGCTACATAACATTTCTTAAATAATTTAACGCTCAACTTCTCAGTTCTCAGCTCTTTACTTTTCCCTTAACTCCCTTATATGAAGATTACTTACTGCTTGATTTTGCTATCCTTGCTGGGAAGCTGTATTTCTGTTTCCAAACAAGAACGGGATATTGTTCATCAATTTGCAATCAAAGCTGAAAATTTCTCAGTAGTTCCCGAAAGAATCTGGATTGAACTCGCGGATATCCGTGAGCTCAGAGGTGTTTATTACGCCAATTCATTTTCAGACCCTAAAACCCACTTAAATGAATTGGATGCGATTGTAAAAGAGCGCATTATCAATGACAAGATTCCACGAAAGGTAAGATCCGTTTTTAATATTCTCGATAAATATGCAGATGGACTGGCTCAGCTCTCGTCTGATGCCCCATTCGAAACCAGGCGCACTCTTTTTGGAGTGATTGGTAAGGACCTGGAATCTTCGATAGGATATTACAACAAATTGAGTGGAGATGATATGCTACAAGCTGGATCAGGCACATTGCTTGTCAATTCGCTTGAAGCAGGCACTCGAATCTATCTGGGTAACCGACAATTTAAAGCACTTAAAAAATATGTTAACCAGGCGGATACACTGGTTTCTGCCCTTTGCAAGGAGATGGTAAATTATTTGTCCTCAGAAATTCTGATAAGTCTGATTGCAAATGAGGCATCCGGGATACATGAAAGTTTCGGATTTTACTTTACGAAACGCTCTCCGCCCTCCATCGAAAGCGAGAAAACTTACATTGCCCTGATGAAAAGAATGGAGGAAATTAGCGTATTACGGATGCAATCCATCCGTACAGTAAAAAATCTTAGGGCAGCACATTTTGCTGTCGCTGAAGCATTGAATAGAAAGAAAAGTTTGAAAGAAATTGCCGTCATACTGAATGATTATTACAAAGAAGCTGAGAGGCTTCATGTGATGGTTGATTTTATTACAAAAAGTAAACCACAATAGAAATGGACAAGGAAATAACGCTTGAGGAGATCAGAATTGCCCAGAATAAAATATTGGTAGAAATGGCAAAAGAAGGATTAACTGATAATGAGCAAATTGGACTTGAAAATGCCTCCTTTCATTTGAGAAATCTGGAACGATTATTGGTTTCGACTTTAGAAAAGAACCTGATATCTGAATTGAAAAATGAAACCATGGCTCTGAGCGCTTTGACAGAAGAGATGATCAGGACCTCTGTTAAACTTTCAGAACTTACCGGGATTCTTAGAAAAATTGTAAAAATAACCGGTCAGGTAATCGATATTCTGGATCTTGTCAAGTAAGAGTCACAAAATTTCTTTTCATTTGCATCTAAATCGAAAATATTTTTACGGTGAAGTGCATAATTAAGCCCATTAACTCTTAAGCTTAAAATTGTTGAAGTGAGAAATTTATCCTGGTTTAAACCAGCTGTTTCAAAGCGAACACTCCTATTCATTGCTGCCGGCGTATGGACTTTCGCCGGTTCCATGCTAATGTTCAAAGGGTATAAAATGCTTGACACAAACGGCAGATTTTTGTGGTTGAAATTGTTGGGAGTTCTGGCATGTGGCATTATCTTCTACCTAAGGATTTTTTCTAAACTTTCCCTGAAACATACACTAAGGATCCTTGGATTGAAGGAAGTGAATCCCTGCCTTTTTTCATTCTTTAATTTTAAGAGTTATCTTGTAATGATCTTTATGACCTCTATGGGAATTACTTTGCGGTCCACAGGCTGGATTCCATTGCCATACCTCGCGTTTCTTTATCTTATGATGTCTGTACCACTGATGCTTTCTTCCGTAAGATTTTATTACACAGGAATTTACTACAGACGATTTATAATTGTATAACTACATTTTCTTACCATGAAGCCCAAAATCCTCATCATTGCTGCCATACCAAAAGATGGTCTTTCAAATCTTGAAGAAAAGTTCGAGCTGATTTATCCGACTAAAGACTTTATGTTTTCGGACAGCGAAATCAAAGAACACATTCGTAAGGCTGACGGTGTCCTATCTGTTTTTACAAGACCACTGACAGCTGAAATTCTCAAGGAATCGACCAAAATAAAGATCATTGCCAATTTTGGTGTTGGATACAATAACATTGATGTAGCAAAGGCAACTGAAATGGGAGTAGTAGTTTGTAATACACCCAATGCCGTTACAGAACCTACCGCGGAAATGGCTTTTGGCTTGCTCCTGTCTCTTACCAGAAATATCACTTTAACTGATAGAGGATTAAGGACCAATCCGGATTTTAAATGGGGAATGATGGAGAACCTTGGAATAGGAATATTTGGTAAGACGTTAGGAATCATTGGAATGGGTCGTATTGGTAAGGCTTTTGCAAGGCGAGCGATTGCCTCCGGCATGAAAGTCATCTATTTTAACAGAACCAGGTTAAGTGCCGAAATTGAAGCGCAATATGCATGTCAACAGGTTAGTTTCAACGATTTGCTCAAAAGATCGGATGTTATTTCAATACACTGTCCGTTAACGGAAGAAACGCATCATTTGCTTGATGAGGCTGCTATGAGTAAAATGAAATTGGGTGCCATCATCCTAAATACTGCCAGAGGAGCCGTGATTGACGAGAAGGCGCTTGTTAAAAATCTTCAGAGTGGTAAGTTGGGAGGCGCCGGACTGGATGTATTCGAAGAGGAACCGGTTATTTCACCTGAGCTATTTTTACTTGACAATGTGGTATTAACTCCTCATAATGCTACAGGAACTATTGATACCAGGATAGAGACAGGTAGGGAAGCTTCAGAGAATATTTTGCGATTTTTCGAAGGACGGAGAGATATTTCGATCGTAAATCCGGAGGTTTGGGGTTAGTCTCCATCAAATTTTTTTACCTTTGGATAAATTAACAGCTTAAATATGAAAATTCAAATCAAGCGCTACAAAAACTTTTTATTAGCGATTTTGCTAATTGTTTTCTCATTTTCCGGATATTCCAAGAGTATTGTGACTTCACTGAAATGTGATTACCATGTGAATCCCATTGGAATCGGTGTTGCACAGCCTCAATTGAGTTGGCAAATTATCGCCGAAGAAAACAATTTCTTTCAACAGGCATACGAAATTCGGGTAGCTGAATCGGAAGAGAATCTCTCCAAAACCAGCAAACTGGTTTGGACTTCAGGGAAAGTAAATTCTTCTGAATCGGTTAACGTCATATACGGCGGACCATCAGCCAAATCTGGTCAAAGGATTTGGTGGCAGGTCCGGATTTGGGATGCAAAAAACAAGGCAACCTCCTGGAGCGAACCTGCCTATTGGGAGATGGGATTGTTAAATGCTTCCGACTGGAAAGCCAATTGGATCAGACTCGGTCAGGAACCGGATAATTTGGTTTCACGGCCTTCCCAATACTTCAGAAAGGAGTTTTCGCTGGTCAAAAAGATTAAAACTGCCAGGGTTTATGTGACGGCCCTTGGCCTTTATGAATTGCGATTGAACGGAAAGAAAGTCGGCAATGACCTTTTTACTCCGGGATGGACGAGTTACAAAACACGCATTCAATATCAGACCTATGATGTGACTTCCATGATCGGTTCAAAAAACACAATTGGAGCCATTTTGGCGGATGGTTGGTATCGTGGAAACATCGGTTTCAAAGGACAGAGAAGCTATTACGGGGAGAAGAGTGCTCTTCTGGCTCAATTGGAAATAACCTACACAGATGGAACAGGTGAAGTGATTTCAACAGATTCAAATTGGAAAGCTACCACCGGACCAATTCTGGAATCAGATATTTACAACGGAGAAAGCTATGATGCAAGACTTGAACTGACAGGTTGGGACCAGGTCGGATACCCGGAAACCAAATGGAACAATGCCGTTGTTTACGATTACACAAAAAATACCTTGATTGCTCCACAGGGAGTTCCCGTTCAAGCCATTGAAGAAATCAGACCTGTTAAGCTGCTGAAAACACCAAAAGGTGAAACTGTCATCGATATGGGACAGAACATGGTCGGTGTCGTCAGATTAAAAGTGAATGGCAATAAGGGGGATACGATTGTTTTAAGATTTGCCGAAGTACTGGACAAGGCAGGTAATTTTTATACTGATAATCTACGTGCTGCCAAATGTACCGATACCTACATTCTCAAAGGAGGTGGTGATGAATCTTATCAGCCATTGTTTACTTTTCATGGTTTCAGATTTGTCATGTTAAAGGGACTTTCAACTGAGCCAAATCTCGACCAGATCACAGGAGTTGTAATCCATTCTGCCATGGCTCCAACCGGAACTTTTGCCTGTTCAGATTCTCTGATAAATCAATTACAGCACAACATCCAATGGGGACAAAAGGGTAATTTCCTCGATGTTCCGACCGACTGTCCGCAGCGAGATGAGCGTTTGGGATGGACGGGGGATGCGCAGGTCTTCAGTATGACAGCTGCTTTCAATTTCGATGTTGCAGCTTTTTATACCAAATGGATGAAAGATTTTCCTGCCGACCAGGCAGAAAGTGGCCGGATTCCACACGTTATTCCTGATGTTTTAAAAGGAGAGGGCGGTGCCACAGCCTGGGCAGATGCCTCAATTATTGTCCCATGGACCGTTTACCTGGTTTATGGTGACAAGAGAATCCTGTCCGAGCAATATAAAAGCATGAAAGCATGGGTTGAATACATGCACACACGTGCCGGTTCCAAAAATCTATGGACAGGTGATGCACATTTTGGCGACTGGCTTGCATTTGCCTCCAACAACTCCTCCTATCCGGGAGCAACAACGGAGAAGGATTTAATTGCCACAGCTTATTATGCTTACTCTTCAAGATTGCTCGGTAAGATTGCCGGAATCTTGGGTAAGTCTGGGGATGCAGCCTATTATGCAAACCTCTCTGAAGCAGTAAAAAAAGCTTTTATCGATGAATTTGTGACAAAGAATGGCCGGGTTGTTTCTCATACCCAGACAGGATATTCGCTCGCACTGGCCTTTGATCTTTTACCGGACAATTTAAAAAAGAGTGCAGCTGAATATTTGGCAAATGATGTCATGAAAATGGGACATCTCACCTCTGGTTTCGTTGGGACACCGCTTGTTTGCAAAACACTTTCAGCCATTGGTCGGGACGACTTGGCTTTTATGTTGTTAAACCGTAAAAAGTATCCTTCCTGGCTATATCCGGTTACGCAGGGTGCAACGACCATTTGGGAACGCTGGGACGGGCAGAAACCGGATGGTTCTTTTCAGGATGTTGGCATGAACAGTTTCAACCACTATGCTTATGGCGCTATTGGGGAATGGTTGTATAAACATGTGGCAGGGTTGGATCTGGATCCCCAAAATCCGGGATACAAACATATTATGCTTGCACCGCATCCGGGAGGCGGACTCTCAAAGGCATCTGCTGAATTGAAGAGCATGTACGGAGTAATAAAATCCTCCTGGATGCTTGACCACGCTAATTTCACCTATGACGTGACAGTTCCTGCCAATACTACTGCTACTGTAACCCTTCCTTTTGCGAATCAGGCAAAAGTAATGCTTAACCAGACTCCTCTTTCAGCCGGGAAATTTGGAAAAAGTCAACAGGAAGGGGAAAATACGGTCGTTCAACTTGGATCTGGGAAATATCAGTTTACCTATGATTCGGATATGTTCCTTCCCAAAAAGGCAATTAAATAGCTGATTGATTGATATATGAAATGGGAGATGAATCGTTTCGTCTCCCATTTTTAATAACCTGCAAAATAGTAGGTTCATTTTTTAGATTAATTCTGAAGCACTGATCCAGTTTTATTTTTTGACAAGTGTTTGTCGATGATCTGAATCAATTTTGCTTTGTTGATGGGTTTTGTAACAAAATCATTGCAGCCTGCATCCATGCTTTTTTTCCTCGTTGGATCAGATGCATAGGCTGTTACAGCAACAATTGGGATTTGCGAATCATTTTCCCTGATTTTCATCGTTGCTTCCCATCCGTTCATCTCCGGTAGTTGAACATCCATTAATATGAGACTGTAGTTGTTGTGAAGAAACATGTCAACAGCTTCATTGCCGGAAATAGCCCTTTCGAACTTCAAATTGATACTGGTTAGGATCGAGCATAAAACCTGATAATTGATGTCTTCATCCTCGACAATCAGGATTAGCTCATTGTTGAATTTTCCACTGATAAGATTTTCCTCTACTTTGCGGGTAGTGGGAAATTCATTTTGAGATTGAATTTTTGGTATGTCAAAGATAAATCGGCTGCCTTTCCCCAATTCGCTCTCAACCCGGATTTGACCACCATGTTTTTCTATAAATTCCTTGCATAGCACCAAGCCAAGTCCGGTTCCTTTTTCATTTTCTGTCCCGTATTTTGAACTTGTCTTGTTCTGCATGAACAAATTTATTCTTGTTTCCTCGTCCATCCCAACGCCATTATCAGAAATTGTGATCTCTGTTTTTTGGCCAAGGCTAATAGCTGTTAGCTTAATGGTTCCTCCTCTGAAAGTGTATTTAATGGCATTTCCAATCAGGTTACGGAACACTGTTTGAATCATGTTAGCGTCAGCAAAACTAAATATATCGTCCCCGGGTTTATACATTAAAGTTATATTTTTAGAGAGGGCTGTGGGCGCAAAACTGTCAACAGTACTGGAGAGACATTTGGTTAGGTTGAAAAGTTCAGGTTTAAAAACCAGATTGCCGGTTTGAATTATCGCCCAATTTAAAAGAGTTTCCAATAAGTTATAAGTCGATTTGGCGGAATTCTTTAAAATATCAAGCATTTTAAGTTGCTCATCATTGCTGAATTTGTCATAACTTTCCATCAATACTTCAAGCAAATCGGCCGAAGTCCCAATGGGGCCCCTTAGATCATGTGCAACAATAGAGAAAAGCTTGTCTTTTGTAGTGTTGAGCACTTTTAGTTCTGATTCATTCTTCTTAAGCTCATCTTCAATACGTTTTCGATCGGTAATATCCAGGAATATCCCAAGCGTTGATTCAAATTCGCCTTTTGCATTAAAAGTCGGTGTCGCTGTCACAAGCATGACCCTTTTATCTCCATCGGCACGAATAAACTCCATTTCATAAGTACTCTGATTACCCTCCTGGCGAATCATGGTCTGCTTGGTGATCTTTTCAAACGTCTCTTTGCTGACAAATTCATCCATTTTTCGACCAACCAGGCTACCTATTGGAACACCCATTATTTTATCAGCAGCAGGATTGCAAAAGATGAATCGTTCCTCAGCGTTGACAATACCAAATCCTTCGCCTTGTATCTCTATTAATTTGCGGTACTTCTCTTCACTTTCCCGAAGTGAAACCTCCATCTGTTTTCGTTCTGTGATGTCCATAACGGAGGTAACAATCTGGTTGATGAGCTTATCATAGAAAACTGACATAATTCCAAACCTGATCTCTCCATTTTTTTTCTTGAACTGAAATTCGTAATTATCAGGGATATCAGGTGAATTTTGAAGTCTCAATCTGTTGTATTCTGTAAGGCGATCCAGTTCAAAATCGGGAATTAAAACAGTCCAGCTTTTCCCCACAACTTCCTCAAGGGAATACCCTGTCATTTTACAATAGGCATCATTCACCATGGATACCATCGTATCAGTCTCAAGAATAAGTGTCGCGGAGGTGTTATTTTCAAATATGGTCCGAAACCTCTCTTCACTTTTTTCCAGAGCCAATTTAGTTTTTGAAAGCTTGCGATCAAGCATTTTTGCCAACAAATAGGTGACGGTTGTAACCAACAGGACGCCAATTGCAAATTTGATAGCTGCATTGAATAGCCAACTTTGATTGTATTGGGACATCAGTTGGTCAATCAGGTAATCCAGGATTATCATTCCCACGATTAATGGTAGAAAGGCCAGAATCAATCGATATTCGATAGAACTTCTTTTTATTAATCTGCGGAAAAAATGTGACATAACAGATCGACTTTAAAGTTGAGTTTCCTGAATTACAATTGGCAATTATTCCTGAAAAAACGAAGTTATGAATAGTTATTACTTTTGTCTCCTTTTGAACATATTTTTTTTAAATATCACTCATTTTTCTTGTGATTGCACGACCAAAGCTTGCTGTTTTCGGGAGAAAAATAATAAAATGGAAATTATATATTTGAAGGTCAATTTTAAAAGTATAAATGATGCATAAAGCTATTGTGATTTCAGTGGTTGGGGTTATGTTATCAGCCTTCAAATCTGATAAGAATGCCTACATGATTTTTGATTCAAAAGGGAAAGAGTGTCATTATTCAAAAATGCTGGAAAAGGCTTTGGAGGCGGATGTTGTACTATTTGGAGAGCAGCATGATAACCCAATTAATCATTGGCTTGAGCAAGAGCTCACCAAAGAATTGTATGAAGCAAAAAAGGAAAACCTGGTATTGGGCGCCGAAATGTTTGAATCTGATGATCAGATAGTTGTCAACGAATATCTCAACGGATCATTGACTGAAAAGACCTTCAAAGATGAATGTAAACTTTGGACAAATTTCCCTAGTGATTATAAACCATTGCTGGATTTCGCAAAAAAGAATAAGCTAAGATTTATAGCAACCAACATACCCAGAAGATATGCCAATATGGTGTATACCAAAGGATTGGAAAAATTAGATAGCATTGAACCGGAAGCTAAACGGTGGATAGCCCCGCTGCCCATCGCCTATGACAAGACATTGAAGTGTTATGCAGATATCTTTGCTGCTGCAAAAGGTCATGGTGGTGAGAATCTTCCAAAATCGCAAGCTATTAAAGACGCAACAATGGCCTGGTTTATTTTAAAAAACCTATCTGCCGGACAAACATTCATTCATTACAACGGATCCTATCATAGCGACAACCATACAGCGATCGAATGGTATCTGAAGCAAGCCCGACCCGATTTAAAAATCGTCACGATTGGTTCGACAGAACAAGATTCTATCGCCGATCTGTCTAAAGAAAATGTTGGATTGGGTGATTTTGTTCTTGTTACCCCTACTTCGATGAGTAAGACTTACCGACCTTAGGAAGATTCAGGATTCAAAAGGAAACAGCTTCTATGTATTCCATAAGTAAATTTACTTTCAAGCCCCTTGATATGAATATTTTATTTGAGCGAATCCAATCTGGTTCACACAGATATTTGAATAATCTTTTGAATCTTTATGTGGATTCTTTTCCACCCGAAGAACGAAGAACTACATGCGATCTGCTCAGGATGTTGAACGACCGGGAGATGTATTTTTCTGCCATTTTATTGGATGATGTGGTTGTTGGTTTTGTGGTATTTTGGAAATTTAAAGGATTCCTTTATATCGAACATTTAGCCATCTTTCTCAGTCATCGTAGAAATGGTATTGGAGGGGCAGTATTGAAGAAATTGCAGTTGGATGGGAATCCTATATTGCTGGAAGTCGAAATCCCTTATGATGAATTCAGTAAACAAAGGGTAGCCTTTTACCTATGTTCGGGATTCAGGTCTTTGCCTGTCTACTACAATCAACCTCCCTATCGGAAGGGAGAATCCATTGTACCAATGTTTCTTTTTTCGGATCACTCCGATTGGGATTCTGAAATTCTAAAGAGATCAATAGATTACTTTCAAAGCCGTGTTTACTATCAAAACAGTAAAATTTAAGGTTCGGAAAATTTATTTGCCTGCGTGAAGTGGATTGAATCGCCCCATTCGCCATAGCCTATTTCACTTTCGGCCAGTGCAAGTCTGGCATCCAGGCAACCCGCGCACTGTTCAGGTTCTTCGTCGGTGCAAGGTTTGTTGTTGTATAAAAGATAGTTGTTGCGATAACTGCCGGGAGTGATATTGGGCATGATGATATTTGCTCCGGCCTTTACCGCCTTTTCCCTGCCAAGCGGATCGATGGCTTGTAATGCCGTGGTAGCAGCGATGTTAATATCAGGCATCATCAAACGCAGAATCGCGACCATTTTCAGAGATAGATTAAATCGTCCGGATAACGGAGGTGAATCCGCCGCAGGATTTTTGAAGGGTGTGTCATTGTGCTCAATAAA
>JANYJT010000156.1 GCA_025358395.1 Bacteroidia bacterium | reverse complement strand
AGAATTTTTCCAATTGGGAACCTCTCCGGAAGATCGCAAAATTGAAGGTCTTTTCAAGGTTTTTCAGGAAAATTTCCCTATTTCCGATACGAGAAATAATTTTGTTTTAGAGTTTATTGACTATCAGGTCGATCCACCGAGATACAGCATTGAAGAGTGTATCGAGCGTGGACTAACATTTAGTGTCCCCCTAAAAGCAAAGCTTAAATTGTTCTGTACCGACCCTGAACACGAAGATTTTGATACCGTGGTTCAGGATGTCTATCTGGGGACAGTTCCATATATGACTCAAACAGGCTCATTTGTTATCAATGGTGCCGAGAGGGTTGTTGTTTCCCAGCTTCACCGTTCTCCTGGGGTTTTCTTCGGTCAGAGCGTCCATGCCAATGGCACGAAGCTTTATTCGGCCCGCGTGATCCCGTTCAAGGGTTCCTGGATTGAATTTGCCACAGACATCAACAACGTGATGTATGCTTACATCGACCGGAAGAAAAAGTTACCCGTAACGACTCTTTTGCGTGCGATCGGATACGAAAGCGATAAAGATATTCTGGAAATCTTTGACCTCGCCGATGAGATCAAAATTTCAAAGGCAGCCCTTAAAAAGGTTGTCGGACGAAAGCTTGCTGCCCGCGTTTTGAAAACCTGGGTGGAAGATTTCGTTGATGAAGATACCGGCGAGGTAGTCTCCATCGAAAGAAATGAAGTGATTGTCGACCGTGAGGTTGTCATCACCAACGAACATGTAGATGAAATTCTGGAATCAGGCTCTAAAACCATCCTTTTGCACAAAGAGGATGCCGTCAACGGTGACTATGCCATCATCTACAATACCTTGCAAAAAGATCAGTGTAACTCTGAAAAGGAGGCTGTGCTTTATATTTACCGTCAGCTCAGGAATTCTGAACCGCCGGATGAGGCAACCGCAAGAGATGTGATTGACAAGCTTTTCTTCTCTGAGGTTCGTTATGATCTTGGTGAAGTTGGCCGTTATCGTATCAACAAAAAATTAGGTCTGAACATCGAGATGACTACCCGTGTATTAACAAACCACGACATCATTGAAATCATCAAGTACCTGATCAAACTGGTCAACTCTAAAACAGACGTGGATGACATCGACCACTTGTCCAACAGACGTGTAAGAACGGTTGGCGAGCAGATGTTTACCCAGTTTGCCGTTGGCCTGGCCAGAATGGCCAGAACCATTCGTGAAAGAATGAATGTTCGTGACAATGAGGTGTTCACTCCAATTGATTTGATTAATTCCAAGACATTGTCTTCTGTAATTAACTCATTCTTTGGGACGAATGCATTGTCTCAGTTCATGGATCAAACCAATCCTTTGGCAGAGATGACGCACAAACGTCGTATGTCTGCTTTGGGACCAGGCGGTCTTTCCCGTGAAAGAGCCGGATTCGAAGTCCGTGACGTTCACTACACACACTACGGTCGTTTGTGTCCGATCGAAACGCCTGAAGGACCAAACATTGGTTTGATCTCCTCGCTTTGCGTTTTTGCGAAAATCAACAACCTTGGATTTATTTCAACTCCTTACCGCAAATCGGATCATGGGAAAGTCAATCTGAAAAACGATGACGTTACCTACTATACAGCAGAAGAGGAAGAAGGAAAAATTATAGCCCAGGCCAACGCATTGATTGATGCAGATGGTCGTTTTATCAATCCAAAGGTGAAGGCCCGTCTGGATGCCGATTATCCACTGGCGAACCGCGAAGATGCCGATCTGATGGACGTTGGTCCCAACCAGATTGCTTCGATTGCGGCATCGCTGATCACATTCCTTGAACATGATGACGCCAACCGCGCATTGATGGGTTCGAACATGATGCGTCAGGCTGTTCCGTTGATGCGTCCGGAATCTCCCATTGTAGGTACAGGTCTTGAGCGCAACATCGCCAAAGATGCCCGTATCAACATTGTGGCTGAAGGCCCCGGAGTCATTGAATATGTGGACGCCGACAAGATCGTCGTTCGCTATGATATGACTGATGAAGAGCGTTATGTCAGTTTCGATTTGGAAACAAAAACATATACATTACCAAAATACAAGAAAACCAATCAAGGTACTTGCATTGACCTTAAACCAATGGTTAAGAAGGGCATGCGTGTAGATGCAGGCGATATCATGACCGAAGGTTATGCCACCGCCGGCGGGGAACTTGCATTAGGCCGTAACCTGAAGGTAGCTTTTATGCCCTGGCAGGGTTACAACTATGAGGATGCCATTGTGATCTCCGAAAGGATTGTTCGCGACGATATTTTTACCTCTATCCACGTCGATGAATATTCGCTCGAAGTTCGTGACACCAAGAGGGGATCTGAAGAATTTACTTCTGATATTCCGAATGTCAGCGAGGAAGCTACCCGCAACCTGGATGAAAATGGATTGATCCGTATCGGTGCCATTGTAAAACCAGGCGATATCCTGATAGGAAAGATTACGCCAAAAGGTGAGTCAGATCCTTCACCGGAAGAAAAACTGTTACGCGCCATCTTCGGCGACAAGGCAGGTGATGTGAAAGATGCTTCCTTGAAGGCCTCCCCATCACTCAACGGTGTGGTCATCGACAAGAAACTTTTCTCAAGGGTCGTCAAAGAGAAAAAAGGGAAAGTAGCGACAAAACCGCTTCTCGAACAGATTGACCGTGATTTCGAAGTCGAAACCAACAAATTGAGAGATATCCTTGTTGAAAAACTGTTCAATCTTGTCAACGGAAAAACTTCTCAGGGAGTGAAAGATTATTTCAATACCGATTTGATTCCGAAAGGGGTGAAATTTACTCAGAAGCAACTTCAGATGATTGATTATATGAATGTTAATCCTGGTAAGTGGACAACCGACAAGGATAAAAACGATATGATCTACGCGCTAGTGAACAATTTCATCATGAAATATAAAGAGGCGGAGGCTGTTGCGCGTCGCAAGCGTTACAACGTTACCATTGGTGACGAGCTTCCTGCAGGAATTCTTCAGCTGGCAAAAGTTTACATTGCTAAAAAGCGCAAACTTCAGATTGGAGATAAAATGGCCGGTCGTCACGGAAACAAGGGTATCGTTTCCCGGATCGTTCGCGACGAAGACATGCCTTTCCTTTCAGATGGTACTCCCGTAGATATCGTATTGAATCCACTTGGTGTGCCTTCCCGTATGAACCTCGGACAGATCTATGAAACTGTTCTTGGCTGGGCCGGGAAAGAGCTGGGCGTTAAATTTGCCACTCCGATCTTTGATGGTGCAACACTCGATCAGATTACTGAATATACTGAAAAAGCTGGGGTTTCACGTTTTGGAAAAACCTGGTTACACGATGGTGAAACCGGTGAGAAATTTGACCAGCCTGCCACTGTTGGCATCATATACATGCTGAAACTCGGCCACATGGTGGAAGACAAGATGCATGCCCGTTCAATTGGTCCTTATTCACTGATTACCCAGCAGCCGCTTGGAGGTAAGGCACAGTTCGGAGGACAGCGTTTCGGTGAGATGGAGGTTTGGGCATTGGAAGCTTTCGGTGCATCAAATATCTTGCAGGAGATTCTGACCGTGAAATCTGATGACGTGATGGGTCGTGCGAAAGCTTACGAAGCCATTGTCAAAGGAGATCCGATGCCTCAACCCGGTATTCCGGAATCATTGAACGTTCTGTTGCACGAACTCAGGGGACTGGGCTTAAGTGTAAACTTAGAATAATTGGTTTGTCAGCATCCGGAGATATTCACATCGGATGCCGGCTTTTTGTTAATCATTTGGTTATGTTACAAATACTTCCTATAAATTATGGCATTCAGAAGAGATAACAAGGTTAAGAGTAATTTCACCAAGATCAGTATCAGTCTTGCTTCACCCGAAGAAATTCTTGAACGTTCGCATGGTGAAGTCCTGAAACCTGAAACCATCAACTACCGGACCTATAAACCCGAGCGTGATGGCCTTTTTTGCGAAAGAATTTTCGGGCCTGTGAAGGATTACGAGTGTCATTGCGGTAAATATAAGCGTATCCGCTACCGCGGAATCGTTTGCGACCGTTGTGGCGTTGAGGTTACAGAGAAGAAAGTCCGCCGCGAAAGAATGGGGCACATTTCTCTTGTTGTGCCGGTTGTGCACATTTGGTACTTCAAGTCTTTGCCCAATAAGATTGGTTACTTGCTGGGTTTACCAACCAAGAAACTTGATTCGATCATTTATTACGAGCGCTATGTCGTCATCAATGCCGGTATTAAGCGCAATGACGGCGTCAAATACCTCGACTTTTTAACAGAAGAAGAGTACATCGACATCATCGATTCGCTTCCCAAAGAGAACCAGTTGCTGGATGACGAACATCCCGACAAGTTCATCGCCGACATGGGCGCCGAAGCTTTGTATAAACTGCTTTCAAGGCTAAATCTGGATGAACTTTCCTATGATCTGCGTAACAAAGCAGGCAATGAAGGTTCCCAGCAACGCAAAAGCGAGGCACTGAAACGCCTTCAGGTCGTTGAAGCCTTCCGTTCCTCTAAGGTGAGAAATCAGCCGGAGTGGATGATTGTCAAAGTTGTACCGGTTATTCCACCTGACCTTCGTCCATTGGTTCCTTTGGATGGTGGTCGTTTTGCCACGTCCGACCTGAACGATCTCTACCGCAGGGTAATTATCCGCAACAACAGGCTCAAGAGACTTATCGAGATCAAAGCGCCTGAAGTTATTCTCCGCAATGAGAAACGGATGTTGCAGGAAGCTGTCGACTCTCTGTTCGATAACAGCCGTAAGTCGAATGCCGTTAAAACTGACAACAACCGCGCACTGAAATCACTTTCTGATTCTCTGAAAGGGAAGCAAGGTCGTTTCCGTCAAAACCTGTTGGGTAAACGCGTCGACTACTCTGCCCGTTCGGTTATCGTCGTTGGACCAAACCTTAAAATACATGAGTGCGGTATTCCAAAAGAAATGGCCGCAGAACTTTACAAACCATTCGTCATTCGTAAACTGATTGAACGCGGTATTGTTAAAACAGTAAAATCGGCCAAAAAAATCGTCGATAGGAAGGATCCTGTTGTCTGGGATATTCTTGAAAATGTAATGAAAGGTCATCCGGTTTTGTTGAACCGTGCACCTACTTTGCACAGACTTTCTATTCAGGCATTCCAGCCGGTTTTGGTCGAAGGGAAAGCCATTCGTTTGCACCCGCTGGTTTGTACAGGTTTCAACGCCGACTTCGACGGAGACCAGATGGCCGTTCACCTTCCACTTGGCAATGCTGCCATTCTGGAGGCACAGCTGTTGATGCTTTCATCGCACAATCTTCTGAACCCTGCGAATGGAGCGCCAATCACAGTGCCATCTCAGGACATGGTACTTGGTCTTTATTACATGACCAAACACCGTAAAGGAGCAAAGGGCGAAGGTTTGTCTTTCTATTCACCCGAAGAGGCTATCATTGCTTACAACGAAGGCATTGTTGACATGCATACCATCGTCAATTGCAAAGTGATGGATCTGGATGAAAGCGGAGAAGCAAAACTTACTACCGTAGAAACAACTGTTGGACGTATTCTCTTCAATGAATTTGTACCCAAAGAAGCCGGTTACCTGAATAAGTTGATGACCAAGAAGGCCTTGCGTGATATTATTGCTGATATTCTGAAAAGAACAAACAACGCTATTACAGCACAGTTCCTTGATGACATCAAAGATTTGGGATACAAAATGGCTTACCGCGGTGGTCTTTCCTTCAACCTGGATGATGTAATTATTCCTGAAGGCAAGACAGAAATGGTCGACGAGGGTTATGCCGGTGTCGAAGAAATTTCGAACAATTATAACATGGGTTTCATCACCAACAACGAACGGTACAATGGTGTCATCGATATTTGGACACACGTTAATGCCAAGTTGACGCAGAGTGTGATGAAGACCATCAGTACGGATAAACAAGGATTCAACTCTATTTACATGATGTTGGATTCGGGCGCCCGTGGTTCCAAAGAGCAGATTCGCCAGTTGTGCGGGATGCGTGGATTGATGGCTAAACCCCAGAAGTCAGGATCTACCGGATCTCAGATTATTGAAAATCCGATTTTGGCCAATTTTAAAGAAGGCCTTTCGGTACTGGAATATTTTATCTCTACCCACGGTGCCCGTAAAGGTTTGGCCGATACTGCGCTGAAGACAGCGGATGCCGGTTATCTGACCCGTCGTTTGGTCGATGTGGCACAGGATGTGATCATCAACGAACCCGATTGTGGAACGTTGCGCGGTCTGATTGCCTCTGCATTGAAAAACAATGAAGAGGTGGTTGCCTCTTTGTCTGAAAGAATTCTCGGTCGTACCACTGTCCACGATATTTATCATCCGATGACAGGAAAACTGATCGTTCATTCAGGAGAACAGATTACCGAAGAGATAGCTGCGGTCATTGAAGACTCTCCTATCGAGAGAGTCGAAATTCGTTCAGTGCTGACATGTGAAGCTGAGAATGGTGTTTGCGGTAAATGTTACGGACGTAATCTGGCAACCGGTAAAATGGTGCAGATGGGTGAAGCTGTTGGCGTTATTGCCGCACAATCCATCGGTGAGCCTGGAACACAGCTGACACTGCGTACATTCCACGTTGGGGGTATCGCGGGTAACGTTTCCACCCAATCTACCGTGATCTCACGTTACGACGGTATCGCGGAAATTGAGGAATTGCGTACAGTTGAATGGACAGATGAAAAAGGTGAGAAAGTTGACATCGTTGTCAGCCGTTTGGCTGAGTTGAAGATTCTGGATAAAAATACCGGAATCCCTCTCTCCACACATTCCATGCCATATGGTTCTAAACTATTTATACAAAACGGATCCGAGATCAAAAAAGATTCAGTCGTTTGTGAATGGGATCCATACAATGGGGTTATCATCACTGAGTTTAATGGAAAGGTTAATTTCCAGGACTTTATCGATGGTACCACCTACCGTGAAGAGTCTGACGAACAGACCGGCTACCGCGAAAAGGTAGTTATTGAAACCAGAGATAAAACCAAGAACCCGACCTTGCGTATTCTTGACGAAAATGGAGATGACATCAGGCTTTACAACCTTCCGGTAGGAGGTCACATCAGCGTGGACGAAGGACAAGTTGTTAAAGCAGGGGATGTTTTGGTCAAGATTCCAAGGGCATCAGGAAAAGCTGGTGATATCACAGGTGGACTTCCAAGGGTGACCGAACTATTTGAGGCGCGTAACCCTTCAAATCCTGCTGTTGTTTCTGAGATCGATGGTGAAATTTCGCTGGGCAAAATCAAACGTGGCAACCGTGAGATCACCATTACCTCAAGAACCGGAGAACAGAAGAAATACCTCGTTCCGCTTTCCCGCCAGATTCTGGTGCAGGAAAACGACTATGTACGCGCCGGAATTCCATTGTCGGATGGAGCCACAACGCCGTCTGATATCCTTGCCATCAAAGGTCCAACCAAAGTTCAGGAGTATATCGTGAACGAAGTGCAGGATGTTTATCGTATGCAAGGGGTGAAGATCAATGACAAGCATTTCGAGGTGATTGTTCGCCAGATGATGCGTAAAGTTGAAATTGTAGACCAGGGTGACACCCGCTTCCTTGAAAAACAAATCGTTGACAAGATGGAGTTCAACACCGAAAACGACTGGGTATTTGGTAAGAAGATCGTAACCGAACCGGGAGATTCCGAAAACCTGAAGGCTGGACAGATCATTACCGCCCGCAGGTTAAGGGATGAGAATTCGATGCTGAAACGACGCGACAAGAAGGTTGTTGAGGCAAGGGATGCAGTCCCTGCGACTTCCAGCCAGGTACTTCAGGGAATCACCAGGGCTTCACTTCAAACGAAGTCGTGGATGTCGGCCGCTTCTTTCCAGGAAACTACAAAGGTACTGAACGAAGCCGCTATCAATGGCAAAGTTGACTACTTAGAGGGACTGAAAGAGAACGTTATTTGCGGACATTTGATTCCTGCCGGTACCGGTAACCCAATGTTCAGAAATATCGTGGTAGGCTCCAAAGACGAATATGATCGTTTGATCGACCATAAGAAATACGAGACTGTAGAAGAAGAGGAATAAATTCAAAAGGATCAAAATGCAGGACGACAATCAAAATCAGCTTAATATTGAACTGAGCGAAGAAGTGGCGCAGGGGACTTATTCCAATCTGGCCATCATCACTCATTCTCCTTCAGAATTTGTCGTGGATTTTGTCAGGGTGGTGCCAGGTGTACCGAAAGCCCAGGTAAAATCAAGGATTATTTTGACTCCTGACCATGCCAAAAGATTGATGAAAGCTTTGCAGGAAAACTTACAAAAGTACGAAGCAATTTATGGCCCAATTATAATACAGGGCGGATTTGACCCCATAAATTCTACGCCATTTGGTCCGCCAAAAGGCCAGGCATAAAAAAAATCCCCTTCGAAACTTCGAAGGGGATTTTTTTTATAAAATAACCCTCAAGATTTTTAAAACCTTGTGGGTTATCTTATTTTGCCGCTGCCTCGCAAATTACAGATACCTTATTTGTCGAAATCACATCAATACCTAGTTTGATCGCCTTGGCATAGGATTCGACATTTTGGTCCCCTCCGAATCCGTCTGAAAATATTTTCACTCCTTTTGCGTGCGCCTTGACTATGAGCTCATTCGAAAGATCTTCCCAGTTGACATCAAGGGCATAAGGATGAAAGTTGTCGATCATACGATCCAGATCTTTGGGACTATGTAATCCGGGTAACATACGGGCATTTGGTGCAATTGCCCGAATCTGGCCGATTTGTTGCTCATTTACATAGAATACGGATCCTTCCAATAGCTTGTATTTGCCCAATGCTTCGATAAGATTCTGCACATTGATATCTTTGCAATCGACATAGAAGTAAGTTTTGTGCCCAAATTCTTCATTGTGCTCAAATAGAAGATCGCAGGCTTCCTCAAGTGTTGGTATTTTCTCGGAGACAAAGAATGGATCAAACCATAATCCGGCAGAGAATGCTCGTGCTTCATAGAAATCCAACTCTTTCAATAGACCCTTACCGCTGGTGGTCCGGTTCAGGGTTCCATCATGAAGAATGACTGAATTGCCATCCCTGGTCTGACGGACGTCCATTTCAATGTAATCAACTTTAAGATCCAGAGCTATTTGCATGGCAGCCAAAGTATTTTCTGGCGCAAATTCATTGGCTGCACGATGTGTCGCGATGCCAACAACAGGTGTTTTTGCTGCTCTGAAACTCTTCATTTCTGCCTTTGTTTTGGCATATTCCGGCTTCGAAGCCAGGAAATCAGCAAGTTTTTGGGGTAGTTTTGATTCTGGACGACTACCAGCACAAAATGAACTTCCCGAGAGGAAAACAGAGATGAGAATTAACGTGAGTATATTTTTCATTGAGCGGTAATTAGATGATGAATTTGGATTCTTGGATTTTAAAAAATCTATTATCCGGAAATCATGAACGATGCGTTCCTTCCTTTAACCTTTATCCTTTAACCTTTATCCTCTATCCTGTATCCTTCTTTAGTTAATATACATTGCTTTAAAGTCGCTCGGTGTCATATTTGTTCCGGTCTTGAATTGTCTGTTGAAATTGGAAACATTGTTAAATCCTGATTCAATACAAATTTGCGATATAGGAATCCTGTTCTCAATCAGCAGTTTTTTTGCATGACAGACCCTTAATTCGTTAAGGAATGTCATAAAAGTCTTTTTTGTGCTTTTCTTAAAATATTTACAAAAAGCATGAGGAGTCATGTTGGCAATTTGGGCAACATCTTCAATTTGAAGTGGATAATGAAAATTCTTGATCACATAATGGTGCACTTTCTGAAGCCTTACAAAGGATGGACTGTTTGTATCCAAAAATGGAGTTCCGGTAGTAAACTCCTCTGTAAGCAATTTTCCGGACTCCAAATTCATCATTTCTGTAAGAATTTCAAGCATCAGGATGATTCTATGGGGTCCCTTGGCTCTTGTAAGATCATCCATCATTTGCGGTATGATGCTATGTATCGCATTGGGGAACACAAGTCCTGCCCGAGATTTATTGAGGATTTCCCTGATTGGAATCATCTCCTGCAAACTAAAAAAATCCTTGCCCAGAAACTCCTCCGAAAACATTACAACGACAGCCTTCGATTGCATCAAATCTGATTGATCGTGAATATCATCGTTTTTCCAGTAATGAGGAATATTCGGTCCCAGAAGGATAAGATCCCCTTCCTGAAAATTCTCTATCGAATCACCAACGAATCTTTTCCCTTTACTTTCGATCACGTACTTTAATTCATATTCGGGATGAAAGTGGTACTCTGAGTGAAATCTAGGTAATATTAACCTGGTGGCTACAAATGACGAACCTTCACTTAAAAGAATTTTTTGATAAGTCGCCTTCATATCTGGTATATTATTGTTTAATAGTAGTGGTTTGTAGCCAAAATATTGACAAAATTATACTAATCTTTGATAATTTGTGATTAAAATGCAACTGATTTTAAAATTATGTTTGTATTGATAGGTGTTAAGAATATAGAATTCATAGTAAGTAATCCAACATATGAAGAAAGTCGCTATTCTGGGTTTCGGTTTTATGGGAATGACTCATGCTGAAAATATTCTAAAGAACAGCGATTTAGAATTGGTTGCCATCATTGATAAGAATCCAAATGCTGTTACGGACAAATGTCTTGCACAAACAGGCAATTTTTCAACCGGATCTGTCGACATAGGAAGGTTGTTGGCCATTCGAAACTACGTCAGTCTGGACGACTGCCTTGAATTTGAAGATTTTGATGCTGTTCACATCTGCCTTCATACCGATCTTCATTACGAAATGACCAGAAAGGTATTGCTGCATGGAAAGCATGTTTTGTTGGAAAAGCCTTTTTGTTTAAATATGAAGCAGGCAGAAGAGTTAATCAGATTAGCGAAAGAGAAAGAAAAAATCCTGATGGTTGGCCATGTTGTTCGATTTATGCCACCTTATCAAAAATTGAAGAAGCTGATAGATACAGGCCAATATGGAAAACTTAAATTTCTGTCGATGTCCAGGTTCTCAGGAGTTCCATCCTGGGGTGAGTGGATGGATCGCAGGGTCACTTATGGATCATCAGGTGGCGCACTTTTTGACTTACTCATTCATGACATTGATTTCGTGAATCAGATACTTGGAAAGCCTGGCAGTATAAAATGCAACTATCTGCCGGGTCTTCTCAGCAAACACGATTACATTACTGCCTTGTGGAGTTATTTTGACAAGGATATAAATGTGAAAATTGAAGGAGGAAACATCTTTCATTCAAATTTTCCTTTTCAGGCGGGTTACATGGCCAAATTTGAGCTGGCAAGCGTACAATACTCATCAGCGAAAGGGGATATTATTCAGATTGCCACTGATTCCGGTTTGGAAGAAATACCTTCCGGTAAGGCGGGAGATGGATTTTTTAATGAGATTGACTATTTCGCCCAGTGCATGAATCAAAACAGGCCACCGGTTGAATGTTTGCCCGAATCCTCCTTGCAAACCATACAACTTTGCTACGATCATCTGTAACCACTATCTGAAATGAAGCAAAAATTAGCATTATTTGGCGGGCCAAAAACGGTAGAGCGGAATTTCGACTGGCCTATTTACGATGACACAGATGTTGGTTGTGTTGCTGACATTGTAAAAAGTGGTAAATGGGGAAACCCGGATTGTGATGGTGAGGTTGCTCTGTTTGAAAAGGAGTTTGCTGGTTTTTGCGGCAGCAAATATGCACTTACCTGCGTAAATGGCTCTGTGGCTCTTCGCCTTGCGCTGATTGCCTGTGGCGTAAAGCCGGGAGACGAGGTGATCGTGCCTCCTTATACCTTTATTGCCACTGCCTCAATTGTCATTGAAGCCAATTGTGTTCCGGTGTTTGTTGATATTGATCCCCGAACCTACAACCTTGATGCCTCCCGGATTGAGGGGGCGATTACTTCCAGAACCAAAGTTATTATTCCTGTTCATTTTGCAGGTCAGGCATGCGAGATGGATGAGATCCTTTCTCTGGCAAATAAGCATGGATTAAGGGTTATTGAAGATGCATGTCATGCGCACGGAGCCGAATACAAGGGAAGAAAGCTTGGTTCGATAGGTGATGCAGGGTGCTTTAGTTTTCAATCCTCCAAAAATTTAACGTGTGGTGAAGGAGGAATGGTAGTGACCAACAATGACCGATTATACCAAATGATGAATTCCTTGCGTAATGTTGGTCGTGTTGAAGGAGGTGCCTGGTATGAGCATCATTATGCCGGTTGCAACTACCGGATAACTCAACTTCAGGCGGTGTTGCTTTCCAGTCAATTGAAAAGATTGGAGGTACAAACCAGAAAGCGGTTCGAAAATGGAACCTACCTCAATGCCTTGCTTTCCAGAATAGAAGGAATTACACCCCTTACAAGAGGTTTAGGGGAGACGATACATAGTTATCATATTTATATCTTCAAGTACGACAAAGAGAAATTCAACGGTCTTTCCAAGGTTGATTTTGCCAGGATGCTGGCCGCCGAAGGGGTGCCATGTTTCATGGGATATCCGGAGCCGTTGTATAAGCAGCCACTCTTTCAGAAAAAGAATTTTATGTGTTATGCCATACCGGAAACGGTCGACTATACCAAAGTTCAATGTCCGGTTACGGAAAAGGCATGTTATGAAGAGGCAGTATGGATCATGCAGAACGCAATGCTGGGATCGGCCGATGACATGGAACTTTTTGCCTCGGCAATTTTAAAAATTCAAAAATCAATTCAGGAATAATTAGCACTCTTACGAATTAAGGAGAAGTCAGCCAACGATTTGTACCCATTAACAACTACTATTACTATTTCTACAAATCTGTGTTTCTGACAGAGCAAAGGGTTGTCCAATATGGATGACCCTTTTTTACGGGTCATTTTAAATAGGATTTGCAATCCTGCCAAACAGGGCGATCCATGGACTGTGCAATTTACCTAAACCTGAATTTTATATCTCTTCGTAGGTTGTATCTACTGTATTAGCTGCATTTGGACCTTTTGGCATTTTCTTCAATCTCCATGCCATTGTAAGTTCCAGAGAGCCATACATCAAAAATACTGCACCCGGAAATTTGAGTATATTTTCAGCACTTTCAATTGGTTGAACCAGCAGGAAGATTCCACCACATATCAACAACAGGGAAAATATCAAATAAACCCAGGACCAAATTGATTTTGAAATTGTGACCATTGCGCCAAAAAATTGTAACAATCCCAGTATCAAAAATATAATGCCAAAGAAGAATCCGAAGACTTTCACAATGGCCATGGGAGCTATTAAAAAGAGCATTCCCCAGAGGATATTGAAAAATCCCTGAAAGGAGGTACTGACATTCATGCCTTTTTTCTTTTTACTGAGGGAAAATAGTAAATTCAAGACTCCGCCAAGAAGAATCATTCCTCCTACAGTCATAATAACGGATTTCAGCGTTAAGCCCGGAACAGCTATCAGGACAATACCAATGGTAATCGAAAGGATACCCCGAATGAACACATTTTGAGAAGAGGGAAAGAAAAATAGTCTCATATCCTTATAATTAAATGCCTGCGGAAAAATTACATAAAGCAATATTAGCATTTATTTGGGAAGAAATGGTTAAAATACCACAACTTTCAGACGTGTATATTCGCTAACTTTCCGCCAACAAATCGACAGTCAATGAGAATAATAACCAATTTTTGCCAATTGATGGCAGCAAGTGCCATCTTGTTGTTGCTTTTCTTTACCCAGGAATTATTTGGACAAGAAAAGAGGCAATACCTAATCCTGGCTAAGAATAATTCTGTTGTTAACAGGTATATTCAGACTGCCACTTTGAATGGAGTATCTTTCGACAGACCCTGGATTCTGCATGATGAGATTGTCAGCGGCGGATCACTTGTCTTTGAGATGGGAGCAGAACCGAATAAAAAATGGGGAATCCTTTCACCGCCGCCATCAATGACCAAATAAATAATAAAAAATCATTCTAAATTATTTAGGGTATATTGTGATATTCTTTTTTTCGAACGTGAGATTTGTATGTTCTAAAGTCTTGTATGATTTGACTTCAGAGGCTGTTTTAGATGTTTTTCCTCCAATATCTCCCGGAATTCTTAAAGAGTCCGGTCTTTTTAGGATTTACAACGTTTTGGTAACCACTTCGTGAAGTTTTATATTTGCCACCCGAAAGATTGAAAACATATATTTATATTATGAAGGGTTTAAAAATAATTGTTTTGGCCAAACAGGTTCCGGACACAAGAAATGTTGGGAAAGACGCCATGAAGGCGGATGGAACTGTAAACCGGGCCGCACTTCCTGCCATTTTTAATCCGGAAGATCTTAACGCGCTCGAATTGGCTTTAAGAGTGAAAGATACGGTCCCCGGGACCACCATTACGATTCTGACCATGGGTCCCGGCCGTGCAGCTGAGATCATCCGCGAAGGATTGTATCGTGGAGCCGATAGTGGTGTTTTGCTGACAGACCGTGCCTTTGCAGGTTCGGATACCCTGGCAACCTCTTATGCACTTGCACAGGCTATAAAAGAGATGGGTCATTTCGATCTGATTGTTGCAGGTCGACAGGCCATCGACGGAGATACAGCTCAGGTAGGACCACAGGTAGCAGAAAAATTAAATCTGCCCCAGGTTACTTATGTCGAAGAGGTAATTGGTATCGAAAAATCTACGATTGTTATGCGCCGCAGGCTAGACAATGGCGTTGAAACTGTAAAGTCACCTTTACCAATGCTTTTAACCGTTAATGGAAGTGCGCCGGATTGTCGCTCCAGAAATGTCAAGATGTTGATGAAATACAAACATGCGAGAACTATCACTGAGAAACAAGAGGCTACGGAAGATTATACTCATTTGTATGACAGTCGGCCATTTCTTTATATTCGTGAGATGACTGTTGGCGATATAAAGACGGATGCTGATCAGCTCGGACTGACGGGCTCCCCTACGAAAGTGAAAAAGATTGACAATGTGGTGCTTCAGGCTAAGGATGCCAAGAAATTGTCAAATGCCGATGATGGGATCAATGATTTGATGAAGGAACTGATTGAAAGCCATGTAATCGGCTAAAGATTTCAATAATTTTAAAATACTGATGAATGAACAATATATTTGTTTACTGTGAGGTTGAAGAGGGAATTGTTTCGGAGGTAAGCCTCGAACTTCTCACCAAAGGTCGAAGTTTGGCGAGTCAGTTGAATTGTCAGCTCGAGGCAGTAGTGGTTGGATCGGGACTCGATGGCACAATTGAGCAAATTCTTCCCTTTGGCGTTGATATGCTGCATATTGCGGATGATAAGCGTTTGGAGCCTTATACAACCTTGCCTCATGCCGCTATCTTAATTAAATTGTTTGAAGAGGAGAAACCTCAAATTGCCCTGATGGGTGCTACACCAATTGGCCGGGACCTTGGTCCGCGTGTATCCTCTGCCTTGCACAGCGGTTTGACGGCAGATTGCACCAGCCTGGAGATCGGCGACCATGAAGATAAAAAAGCAGGCGTTGTTTACAAGGATCTCTTGTATCAGATCAGGCCAGCTTTCGGAGGGAATATCATTGCAACCATCATCAATCCTGATTGTCGTCCGCAAATGGCCACCGTTCGCGAAGGCGTCATGAAGAAGGAGAAAATCAATGCAAATTATCCCGGCAAGGTAAATAAACTGGATGTTGCAAAATATGTCACAGACCTGGATTTTGCTGTCCAAATCATTGAGAGGCACACAGAAAAGAAAAAAATTAATATCAAGGGAGCCTCAATAGTTGTTTCAGGAGGCTATGGTGTTGGATCCAAGGACAATTTCAAATTACTGTATGATCTGGCTGCAGTTTTAGGGGCAGAAGTTGGAGCGTCCCGTGCTGCCGTGGATGCAGGATTTGCGGACCATGACCGTCAGATTGGTCAGACAGGCATCACGGTGAGGCCAAAACTTTACATAGCTTGTGGTATTTCAGGGCAGGTTCAGCACCGTGCCGGAATGGACGAATCGGCACAAATTATTTCCATTAATTCTGACCCTGAGGCACCTATAAATTCTATCGCTGATTATGTAATTACAGGTGATATCGCCGAGGTTATTCCTAAAATGATCAGGTATTACAAATTGAATACGAAGTAAATTGTGTTTGAATCGGGATATCCCAATTAATTGACCTTAATTATGGCAAATTTTTACAACGATAACAAAGACCTGAAATTTCATCTGAATCATCCGATGATGCACAAATTGGTGTCATTAAAAGAGCGGAATTTTGTGGACAAAGAACAATATGATTTTGCGCCTCTGGATTTCGAAGATGCGATGGACAGTTATGATCGCGTTTTAGAAGTGGTGGGTGAGATTAGCGGAGAAATTATCTCCCCAAATGCGGAAAGTATTGATGCAGAAGGTCCTCAGGTTATTGATGGGCATGTTAAATATGCACGTGGTACGCAAGAAAATCTTGATGCCCTGGTAAAAGCGGGATTGATGGGAATAACACTACCACGAAGGTTTGGAGGATTGAATTTTTCCATCGTTCCTTATATTATGGCTGCTGATATTGTCTCCCGGGCCGATGCTGGATTTGTTAATATTTGGGGACTTCAGGATTGTGCTGAAACACTGAATGAGTTTGCCTCTGAAGAACAAAAGGAGCGCTACCTTACCCGGGTTGTTCAGGGAGAAACCATGGCTATGGACCTTACAGAACCTGATGCGGGATCAGACCTTCAGGCAGTTCAGCTTAAAGCATCTTACGATGAAAAGAAAGACACTTGGATATTAAATGGAGTAAAGCGATTCATTACCAATGGCGACGGAGACATCGCGCTTGTTTTGGCCAGATCTGAAGAAGGGACCCGCGATGGAAGAGGACTGTCAATGTTTGTGTACGACCGGAGGAGTGGTGGGGTGCACGTTCGCCGTATTGAGCACAAAATGGGAATCATCGGTTCGCCAACCTGCGAATTGGTGTTTAAAAATGCACCTGCAGAACTGATTGGTTCCCGCAAAATGGGCTTGATCAAATATGTCATGGCTTTGATGAATGGTGCCCGTTTGGGGATTGCGGCCCAATCGGTTGGTATTTCTGAGGCGGCCTACCGGGAAGCGCTTCAATACGCAAAGGAGCGTAAACAATTTGGGAAGTCCATTATCGAATTCCCTGCCGTATTTGAAATGCTTTCAGTGATGAAAGCAAAACTGGATGGCTCCAGAACTCTGTTGTATGAAACATCAAGATTCGTCGATTTATATAAAATTTACGAACAGATCTCTGAGGATCGCAAACTGGAACCTGCTGAACGAAATGAAATGAAAGATGCGCAGCGGGTTGCAGATTTGTTTACTCCTCTGGTAAAGGGCATCACTTCTGAATATTGCAATCAGAATGCTTACGATGCGGTTCAGATACATGGGGGGTCAGGATTTATGAAGGATTACCCTGTTGAACGTATCTACCGTGATGCCCGTATCACCTCAATTTACGAGGGTACGACTCAACTTCAGGTTGTAGCTGCCATTCGTGGCGTTACTACAGGCGGTTATTTGAAGCAAATAAGGGTTTATGAAAAAGCTGAACTTAAGCCTGAATTGGAAAAATTCAGAAGAATCTTGATCTCCCTTACTCAGGATTATGAGGAGGCTGTTGAAAAGGTTGTAGCCAGTAGTGAGGATGAGTTTATTGATTTGCATGCCCGCAGAATGGTAGAAATGGCAGGTTACATCATCATGAGTTATCTTTTGGTCCTTGATGCCAACCGTGATAGTTCTTTTCTTCGTTCTGCACAGGTTTTCAACAAGATGGCAAAAGGTGAGGTTAAAGCCAGGGCTGAATTTATTCGTGCATCTTCGGTTGAAGATATTGGTTTATACAAGTACTAATCTGATTGAATGGTTTCAAATAAGGCCTGTAATTTGTCAGTAATATTTTTTAAATATCTATAAATCAACAACATATATTTGTTTTATAGATCTTGGTAAAAAATTTTGCAGAACGTATTGCAGGTAAATAAAACCTAGTATCTTTGCACCCACGTTTAAGGAATTGAAATAGCCTCAAAGGCTTTAAGTTTTTAGACATAGTTCATATCAAAGTACATTAAGTGCAGATAGCGGGGATTAAGAGTCTCCGGTCAGAGCGGAATTTTTTCAGAAAAAACCTTTAAAAAGTTTTGTTTAGGATAAAAAAACGCTTTACATTTGCACTCCCTTTCGGGCTCATAGCAGTGATGCTTTATGA
>JANYJT010000088.1 GCA_025358395.1 Bacteroidia bacterium | reverse complement strand
CCACCATCGTTCCGGAATCTCATTTTTGCATGCCACACGATAGTCCTTTTTTGAGCAGGGAATCCTCTGCGGGAAATTGTCGCAATCCGGCGAAGGGACCTCCATCCACCATCGTTTGGATACAGGATGTTTGAGAAATGTGAGCGGTTCAGGGATTCCTTCGACTGATACGACATAATGTAAAAAATCGATGGCTTCATCCTGGGGTATTTCATCAATTCTCCGCGATTTCCCGTTGAGGTAATACCAGACAATCTGGGCTGCCATCATGGCACCATTCTTCTCCGGGTCCTTACCAGGGATGTAACCAAAGAGAGAGAACCATCCCGGATTGGTAGAGATACCTGCATACCAGGCAAGCTGACAAGCCTCTTCCCCGGTGAGTCCGTTGGGAGAATTTCTTATCTGGCCAGGCGCCTCACACAATTTGAGTGAACCAAAATCAAAACTGACCAGATCTGTCTCCCGAAGATAAGGCTCCATTTCGTCAATGCCATTTCTTAACTCGCCCAGCGTGAAAAGTAAACCCTTAAATTCTTCCGAAAATGTCTCCTTGGTCTCGGGTGACACAAAAAATGATTGAACTGCCATCAAGTTGACAATTGTTTCATTCGAGAGGTTGTTTAAAAAGAGGTCATCAAGTGTACTGTCTTTTTGGGAGAGATTATCTATGCGATCATCGACGACCGTTAAAACTACTTCATTTTTTTTAATACCGGCAAGCAGGGGAATTGTAAAGCTTTGATTTCCACCCAAAACAAGCATCGAAATCCCTAAAGAATAAAGTTCTTCAGCAACCATTTTAACAGCTGCCAAGGTATCACTGAATTCTTTGCCTGCTTTGATATTTCCCAAATCAACAATCCTGAATGGGGAAGAAAATCCGCTTAATTGATACAGATGCTCTCTGACAGCATCCGGAGAGCCAGAAAAAGAGGAGGATGAAGAGAGGCGATCGTCTGTGATTCCAAGAATCACCACATTGGGCAATTCAGACTCGTTCCAAAGCGATTTTTTCAGGATAGATCCCAGATGATCCTTGTCCCCGGAGAATTTTTTAACAACCGGTAATACTTTAGCAGGTGTAATAAGCTCCTTCCACATAACTTCTGGTTTTACCGACAATATAAATAACTTTCAGCAATATAAGCTTTTTTGGCTTTGGTTATTTCGATTTTTTCTGTTTGGGCTTTTTGATTTCTGCATCAATGATCTCTTTACAAACAGCATAAGTAAGGAGTTCTATATTGGTATCCTTTTTAAGTTTGAAATTCTGCTTTTTGTAAGAGATATATGGGCCCCAGCGACCCTGTAAAATCCTTATGTGCGCATCTTCCTCAAATGTTTTTAACAAGGAATTTGAAACCTTTTCACGTCGCTCAAGAATCAATTCGATGGCTCTTTCAAGAAGAACTGTATTCGGGTCATCAATTCCCTTTTTCAATGAAACAAAGTTGGAATCATGCTTCACGTAAGGACCAAATTTCCCAATTCCAACGGTCACTTTCTTTCCTTCATACTCGCCCAGGTCCCTTGGAAGGTCGAATAGTTTTAGTGCCTGATCAAGAGTTATTGTCTCAATGCTCTGACCCTGTTGCAGGCTGGCAAAGACAGGCTTTTCTGTCCCGTCTTCAGATGTGTCACCTAGTTGTATGAAAGGTCCGAATCTACCAATTTTTGCAGAAACATTTTTACCTGTTGCAGGATCTATCCCCAAAAATCGCTCTCCACGTGCCCGTTCAGAATTTGCCAGGGCATCTTCTATCTGCCTATGAAAGGGCAGATAAAAATCATCTATCATCTTTTGCCAAACCAAACTACCTTCCGCGATCTCGTCGAATTGTTTCTCTACAGTAGCTGTAAAATAGAAATCGACGATGGGCTCAAAATGCTTCATCAGAAAGTCATTCACGACCAACCCGATATCCGTTGGAAACAGTTTTGATTTTTCAGTACCTGTAATCTCCGTTTTCTCTTCACGACGGATAATTCCTGACTTCAGAATTAATTGTATGAAGGAGCGCACAGTGCCTTCACGGTCTTCTTTGACAACATAATCCCTTTGTTGAATGGTGGTAATCGTTGGCGCATAAGTAGAAGGCCGGCCAATGCCAAGCTCTTCCAGCTTTTTTACAAGACTTGCTTCCGTGTAGCGCGCCGGTTTGAAGGTAAAGCGCTGCAAGGCTTGAATAGCTGATGGTATTAATTTTTGTTTGACGGACAATGGCGGGAGCAATCCTTTTTCATCATCTGTAAGATTCTCATCATCACTCGACTCAAGGTAAACACTGAGGAAACCATCAAATTTGAGTACCTCGCCTGTCGCTTGAAAACGCTCAGATGTGTTGGAGATGTTGATTAAAACGTTTGTGCGTTCCAGTTCGGCATCTGCCATTTGTGATGCCAGTGTTCTCTTCCAAATCAGGTTGTAAAGTTTCTGTTCCTGAGCTGTTCCGGCTACTTCCTCTTCGAAAAAGTCTGTGGGCCGGATGGCTTCATGAGCCTCCTGGGCACCTTTGGAATTGGTTTTATAATGACGGATCTTGACATACTTTTCACCGTATGATTCCGTAATTTTTCTTTTGGCACTGTTTATTGCAGTTTGAGAAAGATTGGTGGAATCAGTACGCATGTATGTGATCTTACCTGCCTCGTAAAGTCTTTGAGCCACCGACATGGTCAGCGATACGGGAAATCCCATTTTCCTGCTGGCCTCCTGCTGAAGCGTAGAGGTAGTAAAAGGGGGTGCCGGTGATTTTTTTGCAGGTTTGGTGACAATGTCGCCTATAACGAATTCCGCCTTGCCGCATTTTTGCAGAAAATGAGTAGCATCTTCTTCTTTTTCAAAGCGTTCAGAGCACTCAGCTTTTAACAATGTTTCTTTGCCCGATTTCTCAGGAACGATAAAGAGTGCAGTTACCTTGAAGAAAGGGACAGATTCGGTATTGGTAATCTCTCGTTCGCGTTCAACAATAAGCCTGACAGCGACCGATTGGACCCTACCTGCAGAAAGGGATGGCTTCACTTTTTTCCATAAAACAGGAGAGATTTCGAAGCCCACCAGCCGATCCAGGATCCTTCTTGCCTGCTGGGCATCTACCAAATCCTTGTTAAGATGACGGGGATGTTGTATGGCATGCTGAATGGCATCTTTGGTAATTTCATGAAAAACGATCCTGTTCGTAGTTTTAGGATCCAATTTTAGTACCTCCATCAGATGCCAGGCGATGGCTTCTCCTTCGCGGTCCTCATCCGAAGCGATCCAAACCGTTTTTGCTGACTTGGCATATTTCTTCAGATCGGCTACAACTTTCTTCTTATCCTCCGAAACGATGTAGGTAGGTTCATACCGGTTGTTAAGGTCAACGCCGAAATCTTTCTTGTCGAGATCGCGAATATGACCGAAGCTGGACTTAACCAGATAATCCTTGCCCAAAAATTTCTCAATTGTTTTTGCCTTGGCAGGAGACTCGACGATGACCAGATTTTCTTCCATAATTTGAACCTAAATGACAGGTGACTTCTAAAAACTTTGCAAATTAACGAAAATCAAAACCTAAGTTCCAAGTCTTTGGTGCATATAATATTCAAATTAGTGGATCATCTTCGGATAAAATGCACGAAAATTGCCTGATTTTCAGATCATGACCTCCTCATTCTATACAAGTTATGGAAAATTTCAGACCTCACAAAATCGCATCAAAATTCGATCATAATTCCTATCGTCGGAAGGACCGAACCTGAAGATGGGGTAATTGGTTTAAGCAAATACCTTGAAGAATCGGTTGGATCTGTTAGCGGAGTCCCTTTGGCATCTGTCTGTAATATCAGACTTGGCGGAAGATCAGCCTTAAAATTATAGGCATTCTGAATGTCCATATAAAGCATTAATGACCACTTTTTGTAATAGTATGCCTTGTCAACCCGAAGGTCTAACTGCTGGAATGCCCCAAGTCTTTCTTTGTTAAACTTACTGTAATCAAGGTAACCTCTGCCCTGGGCATTCCAGGCATTTTTGATGGATGATTTCTGAATATCCCAGGGGGTATATGGTGAGCCTCCAATGTAACGCCATTTGAAACCAAAGTCCCAGTTTTTCTTAAACGAACGAGTGGCGGTAATGGTCAGGAGATTTCGGTTATCCCAGGCTGAAGGAACATATAGACCTTTGATGTCGGTGAATTCACTTCTGACATAGGTGTACGTCAGTACTCCTTTAAATCCCAGTAAATCCTTGTAACGGGCGAGTAATTCAACACCATAAGCTCTCCCAATACCGGAAGACCTGATCTCCTCATCGCCAAAAACGCCAAAATCAGCACCTTTGCTGGCCAGTGAGACGGAATCCCTTACCGAGAAAGGGTAATGATTGTAACCTTTGTAGAATCCTTCGACAGACAGTTGTGTTGTCGTATTCGGGCGGAAGTCAATTCCGGCAACCAGGTGATTCGCCCCTATCATACGTAACCCATTCTCCTTATTTACCAAAACTCCTGTGCTATTACGATAACCCAGGGTAGTGTAGGCAGGCAATTGTAAGTATCTTCCCGCATTGATGTTAAAGGAGCTCCTTCCGCTTAACTGATAACCGGCCGAAAAACGGGGCGAAAGATTTTCAAATGGATTGGACATGGAAGAGGAATAGCTGTTCCCATCACCTCTTATTCCCACAGATAGTTGAAGCTTCTGTTTCAAAAGCTCCCTGTTAACTTGCCCAAAAATGCCATATTTTACAAAGTCGAGGTTGGATAGATAATTAAACGACTGGACATTGTTATTGAGAAAAAGCTTTTGAAATGTCTTGTTGTAATATTTGGCGTTTTGAAGATCAACACCATACGTAATTTTGAATTTTGTTTTAGATAAATAGTAGTGTTCAAATTTGAATTTAGTCTCGCTTTCGCGCGAATCATAATTCAGGATCAGATTGGCTGGGCTCACCTGATTATCCTGGTATTTAACTTCTCCATTGTTCAGGGTATTTTGGCTTAGCACATAAGTGTTGTAACCCGATGCGTTGAAATGTTTTAAAACGAGTCCGAATGTATAATTCCATTGCTTATTTTCAGGAAGATAGCTGAGGATGTAGCGTTGTTCCTCTGTTTCATTCGCCTTGAGATTTAATTTTGAGTTATCATATGCACCTAATCCGATGAAGGATAGTTCGGTCTTGTCGTTGATTTTGGATTTTATTTTGAATTGAAAATCATTGTAAGTTGGAAGAAAAGGCAAACCCAGTGCGCCAAAGAGCAGTTGAAGATAGGATCTGCGAACAGAAGCCAGATAAGTTGTCCTGGATGAAAGTGGTCCTTCAGAAGAGAAAGCAAGATCAGATGCACCAACAGTTGCCCTGAATTTGGCTTTTTCCGTGTTGGCATTTTTTTGAGTAAACTCCAGGACGGAGCTCATGGCATTTCCACGGTTCGAAGGAAAGGCACCTGAGTAAAAGTTTACCTCCCGCACAAAATCAACATTGATGATTCCTACCGGTCCGCCGGAAGCACCCTGGGTGGCAAAGTGGTTCAAGTTCGGGATTTCAACGCCGTCAAGGTAAAATTTATTCTCGCTCGGTCCGCCGCCCCTGACAATCACATCATTTCTAAAAGAGGCTGCAGATGAGACACCCGGGAACGATTGAATAACCTTGGTAATATCCCGGTTACCGCCCGGATTTTTTTCAATTTCATCAATTCCAATCGTTCGTAAAGATGTTGGACTCTCGTCACGCTTAGGAAAAAAATTCGGTCTGACAGTAATTTCTTCCAGGCGTATATCCTCCTCTTCCAGTGGAACGTTGATCATTGCTCCAGCCGACAAAGTGATGCGAAATGTCTCGGAAATATAAGTCTTAAATCCTATGGCTGAGATTTTTAACTGATAAAAGCCGGGTTCGATCTGTTTCAATACAAAATTGCCGTTCAGGTCGCTGTTAGTCCCGTTTGTGCTATTCTGAATAACAACCGTAGCGAATTCTACGGGCTCATTGTTTTTTGCATTGTATACCCGTCCATTGATTGTAGAGGAGGGCTTTTGTGCCGAAACTGATAAAAAGGCAAACAGGGCTAGTAGTAGAATATATTTTTTCATTATGATCAAATTCAATTGTATGAGTGGATTAACGTTTATCCTTACCAAAGGTTAACAGTATTCCTTGAAAGCCTGAAAGTTTAATGATTTCTTAAAATGGAATCTATCCGGAGGATTAGCAAAACAGACTATTCCCAGAAAAAAATTGTCTCGAATCAGTATTTTTAAATTTTCGAACGATATATAGAAAGGTTATAAATTATATCTTTATTGCAATGCAATTTGTTTGGCACAACTTCATCTTCTATTTTTGATAAGATATTCAAATAGCAACATTCTTCAATATTCATTAATACAAGACTTTTATGAGCAGTTTCATGAGCGCCTCTATCGGGCGAAAATTTTTCATGAGTATCACGGGGCTCTTCCTGATCTCATTTCTCACCATCCATCTCACCTTGAACCTGTTTCTGACCTTCGATGATACCGGTGCTCTTTTTAATCTGGCAGCACATTTTATGGCGACAAACCCGCTTGTCAGAATCATGGAGCCCATGCTGGCGTTGGGTTTTGTGGTCCACATCATCTGGTCTGGCTGGATTACCCTCGAAAACATGAGGGCCCGACCACAAAAGTATGCCTATGGAGATCAGCTGCTTGGTTGGTGGGAACCCTCAAAAAATATGTTTATCCTTGGTGGCCTGGTATTGATTTTTCTCGTCATTCATCTTTTGAATTTCTGGGTTAAGATGAAGTTTACCGGAGATCCTCTGCTCAGCAGTGTAAATGTTGGGGGAGTGGAGATGCACAATGCCTATGCGCTCGTAAGCAGCCTGTTCCTGAATCGTTGGTACGATTTGCTATACCTGGCCGGAGGGATCCTGGTAGGTTTACACATTACGCATGGTTTCTGGAGTGCTTTCCAAACCATTGGTTTTAGCAACCAGATATGGCTGAAACGCTTGAAATGTTTAGCCATCACAGTCGGGATCATTTTTGCAGTCGGATTTTCTTACATCCCACTTTACTTCATGATTAAATTCTAAACTGAACTTCAAAGCTTTTAAGATATGAGCAAACTGAATTCAAAAATACCAGCCGGATCAATTGCCGAAAAGTGGACCAATCATAAGGCAAAGATTAAAGTCGTCAGTCCGGCCAACAAACGCAAACTCGATGTGATTGTTGTAGGAACCGGGTTGGCCGGTGCATCTGCTGCCGCCTCACTGGCTGAACTGGGTTACAATGTGACTGCTTTCTGTTACCAGGATAGCCCCAGAAGGGCACATTCCATCGCCGCCCAGGGTGGAATCAATGCGGCAAAGAACTATCAGAACGACAACGATTCTGTTTACCGGTTATTCTACGATACCATCAAAGGAGGTGACTACCGTGCCCGGGAAGCCAACGTGCACCGCTTGGCAGAGGTCTCTCCCAACATCATCGACCAGTGTGTTGCCCAGGGTGTGCCATTTGCCCGCGAATACGGCGGAACCCTTTCGAACCGCTCTTTTGGCGGAGTGTTGGTAAGCCGAACTTTTTATGCAAGGGGGCAGACGGGTCAGCAGTTATTGCTTGGAGCCTACTCGGCACTCAACCGGCAGATTAATGAAGGGAACGTGAAGATGCATACCCGTCATGAGATGCTCGAACTGGTTGTGGTCGAAGGAAAGGCGCGTGGCATCATTGCACGCGATATGGTAACCGGTGAGGTTAAACGATTTGGAGCGCATGCGGTGGTGCTTGCGACAGGTGGTTACGGCAATGTTTTTTTCCTTTCAACCAATGCCATGGGATGCAATGCCTCGGCATCTTGGGTAGCCTATAAAAAGGGAGCATTCTTTGCTAATCCCTGTTACGTTCAGATACATCCTACCTGTATCCCGGTTCACGGGTCACAACAATCCAAGCTAACGCTAATGTCGGAATCCTTGCGCAACGATGGCCGCGTATGGGTGCCAAAGAAGCTCGAGGATGCTGAGAAGCTCAGAAAAGGACAGCTTAAACCAAATGATATCAAGGATGAAGATCGTGACTTCTATCTTGAGCGCAGGTATCCGTCTTACGGAAATCTGGTGCCAAGGGATGTTGCCTCAAGAGCAGCCAAGGAGCGTTGCGATGCAGGTTTTGGTGTAAACAAGGAGGGAATGGCAGTATTTCTCGATTTTAAGTATGCCATTCAGCGTCTTGGACAGGACACAATCGCCAAACGATATGGCAATCTTTTTCAGATGTATGAAAAGATTACCGATGTTGATCCTTACAAAGAACCGATGCAGATTTATCCGGCCATCCATTATACGATGGGTGGTACCTGGGTCGATTACAACCTGATGACGACTATTCCTGGTCTGTATTCTTTGGGTGAAGCCAATTTCTCCGACCATGGAGCCAACCGACTGGGCGCCTCCGCGCTGATGCAGGGTTTGGCTGATGGCTATTTTGTATTGCCCTATACCATTGGTGATTATCTTGGAAATGAGATCATGGTTCCCAAAATCAATACAAATCTTCCTGAGTTTGAGGTAGCTGAAAAGGCAGTTGTGGCTAAACTGGAGATGCTTTTTAACATCAAAGGGAAGACACCTGCCGACGATTTTCACAAAAGACTTGGTGCCATTTTGTGGGACAATGTTGGCATGTCGCGCAATGAAGCCGGTTTGAAAAAGGCGATCGAAGAGATCAAAAAATTACGCAGGGAATTTTATGCCGATCTGTTGGTTCCGGGTGAGCTAAAGAATGTGAATCCGGAGTTGGAGAAGGCTGGCCGAATTGCAGATTTTCTCGAAATGGGAGAGTTATTGGCACGCGACGCACTCAATCGCAAAGAATCCTGCGGTGGGCATTTTCGTGAAGAGTCGGCTACCGAAGATGGGGAAGCCAAACGTGACGATGAGAATTTTGCTTACGTAGCCGCATGGGAGTTTAAAGGTGTTGAGGTTGAACCGGAGCTCCACAAAGAAGATCTTGTCTTCGAAACCATCCGGTTAACCCAAAGGAGTTATAAATAATTGCAGAAAAAAATTTAGTAAAATGGCTGATATTATTCTCAATAAAATATACGTAAAGGTCTGGAGACAAAATAGTCCGAAGGCCAAAGGGCGGTTCGAAACCTATCCGGTTGAAAACGTTTCGCAAGGCACCTCATTTCTGGAGATGATCGATATTCTGAATGATAAACTCATTCGGGAAGGAAAAGATCCAATTGCTTTCGACCATGATTGCCGCGAAGGAATTTGTGGCATGTGTTCGATGTATGTCAATGGTCATGCGCATGGTCCCGATACTGAAGTAACTACCTGTCAGCTGCACATGCGGAAGTTCCGCGAAGGTCAGACCATCGTTGTTGAGCCCTGGCGGGCTGCGGCTTTCCCAGTTATAAAGGATGTGATGGTTGATCGGACTGCTTTTGAAAAGATCCAGCAAGCCGGAGGTTATGTTTCAGTGAATACAGGTGGAATTCCGGATGGGAATGTCATCCTTATCGGACAGGACGATGCGGAAGAGGCGATGGACGCTGCCGCCTGCATCGGGTGCGGTGCCTGCGTGGCAACTTGCAAAAATTCTTCCGCCATGCTATTCGTTGCGGCCAAGGTTTCCCAGCTGGCCAAGTTACCACAGGGAAAAGTGGAGGCTAAGAAGCGGGCCAAAGCCATGGTAGCCAAAATGGACGAACTTGGATTCGGCAGTTGTACAAACACCGGTGGTTGCGAGCTGGCCTGTCCAAAGAGCATTTCAATAGCACATATTGCCCGGTTAAACCGGGAATATTTATGTGCCAAACTTACTGAATAATCGACAAGCGCCACCCAAAAGTGGCGCTTGTCGATTATCAACAGTAGATAGTTAATAACTCTTTCCGGCACTTCGGGCATCAAGTTCAATTCCTTTTTAAGAATATTTAACTTCGCCCCGATACGTGGAAATTCTGCTATAAAACCGAAAAGATGCCCTATAGAAGACTACCTAATACAGACCAGGCAAGGTTGAGAGCCATCAATACCGCTATTTTGATGGGGCAAAAGAAAACAGTCGAGGAGCTTGCCTTTTCCGCGAATACCCTCAACCGGCTTAGAAATTTTTTCCCGGGTTTTGAAACCAATCTTATACACCACAAGCTGGCCAGGTCGCAGCAGGATAAAAATAGTCGCACATATCTCGAAACAGCCAAAAAGGCGAGGATCTATATTTCTCATTTTATCCAGATACTGAATTTCTCCATCCAGCGCGGTGACATGAAATCTGAGGTGCGGAATTTCTACAAAATGGGTGGAGATAAAAAATCGCCCTCGTTGATTCTTGAGTCTGAACTACTTGAGTGGGGAAAGAAAATGATCGAAGGTGAGCACCAGCGGGTTTTGCATGGCGGAAACCCACTCTACAATCCATCCATTGCAGTGGTAAAAGTGAAATTTGATCAGTTTGTCGACGCTTACCATTTTCAAAAAACGTTGCAGAGCAATACCGTCCGGTGGACTCAAAAAGTGTCAGGTATGCGTGCCGAAGCCGATGAGATAATTCTGGACATATGGAATGAGGTCGAGGAGTATTTTGAATCCTATCCTGAAGAGATCAAAAGAGAAAGAGCAGCTGAATACGGAGTCGTCTATGTTTTCCGTCCCATGGAAAAACAAAGGCTTGATGTAGGCGTTCGCAGCCGGTTAAACTATTAGAATTTCAATCCGTATTACTTTTTCGCAATCACTCATTTAAAGGTATTTCCTTAGGCCAACTTATTTAGAAAACAGCCAAGGAATTGTCCCCGTATTCATTTTGTCATTAAGTGAAAAGCAGACTTATTGGCGGAAATAATTAGTTTTGTTTCTTTCTTAGCCTAAAAAAACTGAGACATTACATGAATTTGAAAGATATTGTGACGAAAGAGCGAAGCACTCTCCCAATGTTGGTGTGGAGATTGTCAATGGTATTCCTGCTTTTCTCCGTTCAACGAGTATTATTCTACCTTTTCAACAGCAGCTATTTTCCTCATATGCCATTGGCGCATCTGGGTGAATTGATGATTTCCGGATTAAAATTCGACCTGACGGCTATTCTCTATGTCAATAGCCTGTATATCCTTTTGATGCTATTTCCTATACAGCTGAAATACAATGCAATCTATAAAAAAATCGCTAAAACACTATTTCTGGTTACCAACACAATTGCTTTGATGTCCAATTTCATTGATATCATTTATTTCAGGTACATCCTCAGAAGAAGTGATTTCAGCGTTTTTTCGGAATTTAAAAATGAGTCTCATCTTTGGAAAATCGGGCTGGTTAGTCTGGTCCAATTTTGGTATTTGGCGGTAATTCTTACCGGAATGGTCGTGTTTCTTTGGTGGGTCTATTCAGATCACAAAAGGAGTAGTCTGGTTCGGTCAAATATCCTGTTTTACACGATGTCTACGGTCACGATGCTTTTGGGTGCCGGCCTGACCGTAGCGGGGATGAGGGGAGGCTTTACAGGAACCACCAGGCCAATAACCATCAGCAATGCCATCGAAAAAGTGCAAAGGCCTGTTGAGTCGGTACTTGTATTGAATACCCCATTCTCTATTATCCGGACCATCAATGCCAAGACTTTCAAAGAGATAAAATTCTTCAGTGAGGAGGAAGCTGCTAAAATTTATTCTCCTATTCATCAGGGATATCCTACGGGGAGTTTTAAACCAATGAACGTAGTGGTTTTAATTTTGGAAAGCTTTACCAAAGAGGTAGTAGGTTCTTTAAATACAGATCTTGAGGGAGGACAATATAAGGGATATACACCGTTTTTGGACTCCCTTATCCACGTTAGTTATACCTGGAAATACTCTTTTGCCAACGGTGTAAAATCCATTGACGCCATTCCATCCGTAATTGCCGGCGTGCCGTCATTGGTTCAGCCGTTTGTTTTGTCCCGTTATTCATTAAACGATATGGAAGGTCTGGCGGCCACGCTGAAAAAGAAGGGCTATGATGCAGGTTTTTTCCATGGCGCGCCGAATGGATCAATGGGTTTTAGCGCCATTACCAATATGCTTTCAATCAAGAAATATTTTGGACAGAATGAGTATGGACGCAAAGAGGATTCTGATGGTTTTTGGGGTATCCCGGATGAGCTTTTCCTGAATTATTGCGCCAAAAATTTCAGTCAGCTGAAAGAGCCGTTCGTCGCTTCAGTGTTTACACTTTCTTCTCATCATCCATATATTCTCCCAAAGAAATATGAGAGCAGCTTCAAAGGAGGTCCAAATCCTTTGTACAAATGTATCCAATACAGTGACTATTCGCTCAGAGAATTTTTTAAAGAAGCCTCCAGGCAACCTTGGTACAAAAACACACTTTTTGTGCTAACGGCCGATCATTCTCTGCCTTCGAATGATCACAAAGAGTACATTACCTCCACCGGACTCTTTTCAATCCCTGTGATTTTTCACCAGCCGAACAGCAGTCTTGTTGGCTTCGATCCAACTTTGATGCAACAAATCGATATTTTCCCGACCGTATTGGGATATCTGAAGTATGACGCAAACTATTTTGCATTCGGCAGGGATCGTTTTAATCCGGAAGAACATCCATTTGTTGTCAATTATGTAAATGGCGCCTATCAGTTTATGGAGGACGATTATCTGCTGCAATCTGACGGGACAAAATTGCTGACGGCTTTCCGGTATAAGGAAGATCCTCAATATCTGCACAATCTGGCTGGAACCAGAGATACCACCATAGACAGGCATTTTCAGCGATTTAAAGCGTTCCTCCAGCAATACAACAACAGAATGGTGGAGAACCGGCTGACGATTAAATGAAAAGGGAAAGTTGAGAGTTAAAAGTGTTGACAAATTGGCTGTAGAGACAAGGCATGCCTTGTCTTCTCCCTAAACGAAAGTGGGAAGATTTGAGTGCAGTGGCTGCCATGTGTGGCCGTCCATTCAAAAGGCAATTGGAGGCTGTGAAACTTTTGCCGGCAAATGAGAGTAGAACTGAATAAATAAGCATTTTTAATCCTGAAATGAATCTTGCATTGAAACAAAATGGCTTGCGGAATTCGGTCCTAGGCATGATATTGCTGGTTTCATTTGTAACCGGATGCCGTCCTGATCCTGTTGTTGAAGCACCTCAGGCCGACGGATTCAATTTTTTTGTTCTTTCCGACATGGGCTCTACGGGTCAATATCGTGAAGATTCTGTCGCCCACACTGTCAATAGGTTATCCAAATCATTTCATCCAAGATTTGTAATCAATCAGGGGGATTTTTTTCACGATCAGGGGGTGAGAGATGCACACGATTCGCTGTGGATTGCCCAATTTGAGAAGATGTTTCCGGTTGCTGAGTTGAATCTTAAGTGGTATTCCATCATTGGTAACCACGAATACATTGGCAATCCGCAGGCATTGGTTGATTATTCGAAAACCAATCAGCGATGGACCATGCCTTCCCGCAATTATACATTTGTCCAACGGGTTGATAGCAACACCACCATTCGTTTTGTCATGATTGACACCTCTCCATTCGTGGGCTTTTACCATCGTGATCCCAAATACAAGGAGGTGAATACGCAGGATCCTGAAAAGACTGTGGCTTTTGTTGACAGTGTTCTGGCCCGGTCTCACGAAACCTGGAAGGTTGTGGTCGGTCATCATCCGGCTTATACTTCTGATTTAAACCATGGTAGTACCTACAATCTTATTGAGGACATCGTTCCGCTCCTGAGAAAATACAAGGTAGACTTTTACCTGAATGGCCACGTGCACAAATTTGAGCACCTCCAGCGCGACGGCATTGATTATATGGTTACCTCCACCGGAATCAAACCGCGCTGGTCTAATCCCTGGTTCTTTACTCGTTATGTCAAAAGTTCTTCAGGATTTACCATCTGCCATGTGACCTCTCATGATTTCGCTTTTTACTACATCAACGAGAAAGGTGAGACGCTTTATTCCTATCGGAGGAAGAGGGAGTAGAAAAGACTGGGCGAAGGGGAGACTGGGAGACTGGGCGAGTGCAACTCCAAGGATTTGCTTTCAAATTGTATCTTTGACTTACTGATAAACACCGCGCCTCGTTGAGATTATCAATACTAAACTGTTGTGGTTGGCCTTCTAAACAACAGCAGGAAACCCAAAATACCTGAAAATATTATTGCAATTATGTTAGATATTTTATTATATCTTTAATGGATAATTAGTTCGTCTAATTTGAACCTGCATGAGCATATTACATATTGCTTTTGTTAAACCTGCCGACATGTATTCATACTCGTTTTGAGGAAAGGATATAAATTGCTACTTCTTACTTGTGAATTTCATTCTGGTTAACTTTTGTATGAAAACGCAATAATCTTAAAGTTAAGCTCAGTATTCGATGTATCTGAACAAATGAAATTGTCCTAACCAAAATTCTGCATAAAATGCCGCAAGAAACCAAAACACATCGGATTCTTCGTCTAATTCTTTTCCTGTCAAGCAGCTATCCGAAGACGAAGGAAGAATGTATCACCTTCATGGAGATAAAAAGTTCTGCATTTTATTGCTACTGTAATTTATTACGGGATACCGGATTTGATCTTCAACAGGAAGGGGGAAAATACCGGATAAAATACCAAGAAAAAAATCAACATATACTAAGTGATTTGCTGCATTTCAACGAGGAAGAGGCCTATCTTCTTTCTTCTTGTATCGATAATCTTAGGGAAAAAGCCGGATGTGCTTTAAAACTGAAACAAAAACTCGTATCCTTTCTGAACCAGGATAAAGCAATTGAATCATATATCCACAAAGAGAAGACAGCAATTGTGCAGTCCCTTCGAAATGCCTTGCAAACCGGGAGGCAGATATTATTGCTTAACTATTCTTCGGGCAATAGCCAGACAGTGAGAAATCGGATGGTGGAACCATTTGAATTTAAGGACGATTTTAATTTGGTGTGGGCTTTCGACACCGGATTAAAGATGAACCGGCAGTTTAAAATTTGCCGCATCGAAGATATATCTGAAACCCCGTTCCATTGGGAGTACGAGCGCTTGCATCGTTCTTTGCCTGTTGACATTTTCCGAAATACAGGAGAATTAAATAAGCAAGTTGAATTTCGAATGAACCTCCGGGCGAAAAACCTGCTTACCGAGGAATATCCGTTATCAGCAAAGCACATCACTCAAAAAAGCGCTAACCTGTATATATTTAAAACCCTTGTTGCCAAGTATGAAGGACCCGGACGGTTTGTTCTGGGCATTGCCGAAGATATTCATTTGGTAGGCGATGAGGGGTTTCGGGATTTCTTAAAATTAAAAATCAAGAAATGCGGAAATTCTTTTAGGGACTCCACGAAGTTCGGAGTCGAATCAACGAATTTTGAGAGAAATTAGATGCATTATGATAGAAGTAAAATACATCGCACATATTAGAAAGATTGATAATGAGAAGCAATCGGTTGAAGATCATATTAAGAATGTATCCGATATTTCAACTTGTAATGCTTCAAAAATTGGTCTGGCTAAAGCAGGCGAACTAATTGGTCTATTACATGACTTCGGAAAATACAGTAATGCGTTTCAGAATTACATTGGCTCAGCTTCCGGGTTAATAAATCAAGACGAGGATGAATATGTTGATTCGCACGGGTTAAGGGGCAAGATTGATCACTCGACAGCCGGATCTCAATTCATTTGGAATTTTGCTAAGGACAAAACTATAAAGGAACAAATAGCTTCTCAGTTGTTGGCACTTTGTGTCGCCTCCCACCATTCTGGTTTAATTGATTGCCTTACCATTGATGGAGAAAATGACTTCAACAGACGAATGGCTAAATCAGATAGTAAAACCCATTTAGACGAAGTCTTAAAGAAGGCAGAACTTGAAATTATTGAAAAAATCGATCGATTAATGAACGATCCGGAATGTTTCGGGGGAATCTTACAAACATTAAAGCGGATTTCGATACTTGAAAAATCAGAAAAATCAATAAATACACAGTTTCAGGCTGGTTTAATGCTGCGTATGCTATATAGTTGTTTGATAGATGCAGACCGGCTCGACACTGCCAATTTTGAATATCCACCAGATGTTAAGAAAAGGCAAAATGGAAAATATATAAGTTGGGAATTGCTTATTAACAGGCTTGAAGATAAGTACATCGAATTTGAAAGCAAACCCAATAAATCCAAAGTTGATATTCTTCGAAAACTGATATCAGGTGCATGTTTTGAAAGGTCATCTGATAATAAAGGCGTTTTCACACTTACTGTTCCAACAGGCGGAGGAAAAACGTTGGCCAGTCTGCGTTTCGCTCTTCATCATGCGCATAAACATAATCTCGACAGGATAATTTATGTTATTCCTTTTACTTCTATCATTGACCAAAACGCTCAAGTTGTCCGCGATATTCTTGAAGTTGATAAACATGAAAAAGGTCGCATCGTATTAGAGCACCATTCGAATCTGATGCCTGAAATCCAGAATTGGAAAAATAAGATATTGACCGAAAACTGGGATGCTCCTATTATATATACAACAAGTGTCCAATTGCTCGAAACATTATTTGGAGGTGGAACTCGTAGTGCCCGCCGAATGCACCAATTGGCCAATTCTGTGATTGTTTTTGATGAAATTCAAACTCTTCCGATAAAAACAGTGCATATGTTTTGCAATGCAGTGAACTATCTTACCAGGCATTGCAACAGCAGCGTGGTTTTATGCACGGCAACCCAACCTTTATTGAATAAGGTTGATGAAAACAAAGGCTGGATAAACTTTGACAAATCCAATGAGATTATGCCTGACATTGAAACCTTATTTCGAGATTTAAGACGGGTTGTAGTTGAAAATAAAATTAGACCTCAGGGATGGGAAACAGATGCGATTGCCTCCTTGGCAATAGAACAAAGCAAAGAAAGCGGAAGCTGTCTGGTAATTGTTAACACGAAGAATAATGCTCAAGCAGTTTACAAGGCTTGCTCAGAACTAGTTGATTATTCGGTTTATCATTTGAGTACAAGCATGTGCCCTGCCCATCGAATGGAGAAACTTACCGAAATACGTGCAAAATTAGGAAAGGAATCTTTGATTTGCGTTAGCACACAACTTATTGAGGCTGGCGTTGATGTTGACTTTGGATCGGTTATCCGTTTTGTTGCCGGACTCGATTCCATTGTTCAAGCTGCCGGACGATGTAATCGAAATGGATTAAGGGAGATCGGGAAGGTATTTGTAATTAATCCCGCAAAAGAAACAATAGATTCTCTCGTTGATATTAAAGTGGGAAAAGAAGTTAGCGAGCGGATATTGCGTGAGATGAAACAAGTTGACTCTGGAAACCCAAATGAAGTTATTCACCCGGTTACCATGGATCGGTATTTTCAATACTATTTCTATAATCGAGCAAGTGAAATGGCTTATTCGGTTGATGTTGGTCGTGATGATAATTTATTGGAATTATTAAGTACCAACCGTAGCTCGGTAGGGGAATATAGCAGGATTAACGGTAGGCAGCCCGATATTTATTTTCGCCAGTCATTTAAAACTGCTGCCGATGCTTTTAAGGCTATAGATGCTACAACACAAGGGATTGTTGTTCCATATTCAACCAAAGGAAAAGAAATAATATCAGATTTATTTTCGCAGTTTGCAGTAGAACAACAGTTTATATTACTGAAGAAGGCACAGCATTATACTGTTAATGCATTCCCAAATGTCATAAAGAAACTAAAGTATGAAGGAGCATTGCATGAAGTCCCGGAAATTGGTGTACTTGTATTAAGCGATCCGCGATACTATCACTCTGAATTTGGGCTAAGTACCGAAGTTATTAAAGAATTTGATCCTCTAATACATTAAAATATGGAAACACCCAAAAACAGTATTCAATTTAAAGTTTGGGGACGGTATGCCCTTTTCACCGACCCAATTACCAAGCTCGGAGGCGAACGATGT
>JANYJT010000070.1 GCA_025358395.1 Bacteroidia bacterium | reverse complement strand
CGTGCTGGAAATCGCAGGACAGAAGTTATATTATCTCCCGATCTGAAAGAACTGAATAAACTGTTGGATCAATAACGTCTAAAAAGTGTGAATTATGTAACTCTTCTCCGGAATTGTGTAATACATTCCGGAGCAAAATAGATTATAAAACTTAGGGTTAGGGATTGGTGGAAATTATGGTTATTACGGTTACGTTGGGCATACTATGCCAGTCTTTAATATTAATTATGAGTTTAATGTTGCCCCAAGTTTCACATTAGCCCCGTTCATAAGTTTTTCAAATTACAGTAACAGATATAGTAATTACTACTATCATGAATCAATTATCCCAATCGGGCTTAAAGGCACCTACTACTTTGATCAGATCTTAAATGCCAATTCAAAATGGGATTTTTATCTGGCTGGTTCATTGGGTTTTGCTATCTTAAATAGGTCATGGGACAATGGATATGAAGATAAAAATTACAAAAATAATGGAAATCCATTATTTCTTGACTTGCACATTGGAACTGAATATCACCTTAGTAACCGCGTTGGATTGTTCCTTGACTTGTCAACCGGCGTTTCAACAGTTGGATTGGCTATTCATTAATCCGGAAGAATTTCACCAGACAACATTTTACACTTATTAAAAAGCCTTGCAATCTTCTGATTACAAGGCTTTTATTATTTTTAAAATTGACACAAATTTGAATTATTAGTTAATAAATTTGAATAGCATTATTTATGACTAGATTTCCTGCACGAAATAAACCCCAATTTTGCTTGAATTTTAGTTGTCCCTTAATCCTTTTCCTAGTAAATCGCTTTTCCTTCCTGAAACTATTTCTATCTGAATAATTTGGAATCAACCGAAGCAAATCAACCAAACATTGGGAATTCCTTTGATAATAATCTTTAGTATTTCCCAAATTGTCTATTGAATGAATCTTGTTTAACTTTCCCAGCTTGCCCTTTCGACTCATAAAATCTGGGCTTTTCTTGAAAGTCTGATAGTTTGACCGGATGCCTGATTGGATTTCCGCTTCCATCAGTTACAAATATTAGATAGCCTTTATTGGCCGCCTTAATCTCAATATGAAACAGCTTCAGCGCATCGTTATACATTTGCTTACTGGTAATAAAATCCATCCGGTTGAGCTCTGTGAAAAGGCTTTCAAGGTTTTGTTTCAGATTCTTGCAATATGCCGTGAATTTCAGATTGATCTTTTCCTTTGGCTCATCATTTTTAAACTGATAGGTTTGTTCCAGCTCTTTGATGAACTTCTGTACTTTCTCTTTCTCAAAATTGTCTTTATTCTTTTTGCCTGTCTGTCTGTCAATCATGGTGGAAACAATGTGGAAATGCACCCGGTCAATGTCTGCATGACGATAGACCAAGTACGGTTGTTTTCCATATCCTAGTTGTTTCATCAGATTGTCAAGCTCGGTTCGGATTCCCTTTTCGCCCAACCGGATCATATCATTCATTGTTGGATTAAAAGAGATATGAAACCCTTTATTCTTAACACGTGTATTTGAATCCTCAATGCGCTTAAAATCTGGTGGCGGTGCTGAGCAGAGTAAATGGATTTTCCATCAATGCCTTTCTGAATATGTGTTTGACTAATCTTTTCTAGTTCACAAAATGACAATCCAGTGTAACCTGCAAACACAAATATATCAAGCACCAAATCCATCCGCGGAATGGAAATCCGTTTATTCCGGATTGCCAAGAAACTTTTCTTTGATGGTTATAACATCAAATGACTCGCCCAGAGATTCCAGCTGGTTATAAATATCCTGAATCCGTGTTCGGATTTTATCCAATCTGTTGTTGATAGTCTTGACTTCTTCGGTTCTGCCTTTAACCAATTGTCTGGTTTCATTGAAACTATTTTACAAGCATCAAATCGAGTCAAAATAAATTGAAATGCAGAGAGTTACATCATTTAGCGAGACCTATTTTAAAAATTCTCAAATAGGTCTCGATATAGTCCCTTCTAATTTGATTTTGATTGCTTTTTTTTGGTTTTTGACCCAATAAAAAAAGCACTTAAATCATTGAATTTAAGTGCTTTTAGTTCATTTTGATATCAAAATACGTGACCCAGCTGGGGCTCGAACCCAGGACCCCATCCTTAAAAGGGATGTGCTCTACCTGCTGAGCTACTGAGTCATCCTTGATATTCCTTTGTTTTTCAAAGGCACTGCAAAGATAACCCATTTTTTATAATCACCCAATACTGTTATAAAAAAATCATTTTAGTGAAAATATTTATATTAATTATCTATATATCAGATATATACATAAATTGATCAACATCATATTTATATCCGGCAAAAAGCACTATTTTTGTTGTAAGCATTCGGTCGTAATGTTATAATTATGTAATTAACTAATTGTCAATGAACGGTAAAGTCGTTGTTATAACTGGAGCATCTTCAGGTATAGGCCGTGCACTGGCTATCGAATATGCCAAAAGAGGTGCTTCCCTTTCTCTGGCAGCCAGAAGAATCGATAGATTGGAAGAACTTAAAGCATCACTGGTAAACACACAAATATTGGTAACCCGAACAGACGTTACCAGCGAACATGCATGTAAAGAGCTGATCCAGATGACTATTCAATATTTTGGAAAAATAGATGTATTGATCAACAATGCCGGATTATCCATGCGTGCGCTTTTTGAAGACATTGATTTGGCTAGTTTTAAACAGGTTATGGATGTTAATTTTTACGGCACAGTCTACTGCACAAAATATGCCCTTCCACATCTGATCAATTCCAAAGGTTCCTTGGTAGGAATTATATCTGTGGCAGGTCATGTCGGCCTGCCTGCACGCTCGGCTTATTCTGCCTCCAAATTTGCCGTAAGAGGTTTTTTGGATACCATTCGACTGGAAAATTTGTACACTGGTCTGCATGTACTTGTTGCCGCTCCAGGTTTTACTGCCTCTGAGATCAGAAAATCAGCACTGACCGCAAATGGACAACCTCAGGGAGGGACGCCAAGAAAAGAGGATAAAATGATGCGTGCTGAGGAATGTGCTCAACTCGTCATTAACGCGATCGAAAAAAGGGAAAGATCTCTTGTCCTGACGTTTAAAGAAGGCAAACTATCCGTCTTTCTTGGTAAATTTTTTCCAGTGCTTCTGGATCGGTTGACCTTCTCCCACATGTCCAAAGAACACGATTCCCCTTTGAAAAAGAAAACTTTTGATCCGAACTAATTCTCCGTTCCAGCTTTCTTAGACCCCTTTAAATTGCAAATAAATAAAGAAAGCAACAGCAATAATGATTACACCGAGTCCAATAATCCGATTGGCCCAATAGAGGGTATTAATTGTAAATTTATGTCTGAAAAGATCGGCAAACCCGGTGATCAGGATCCACCAAAGTGAACTACCGATAAAAATACCCCCAATTGTCTGCAAAGCTTCCAGGGGCTGAGAAAATCGCATGACAATGCTATAACCCGTAAAAATTGCCACAAACACAAAGATAGACAGTGGATTAGATAAAGTTATGAGAAAGGTAGTAAGATAATCCTGCAGGTGCGAAGAACCCCTTCTTTTATATGTTTGTATTTGCTTCGTTGGATTCGATCTAAATATATAGACACCTAAAAGGATTAAGACAAAAAGTCCTACCAATTTAAAGTAAAGTTCATACGTTCTGATAAAATCAATTATAATAGACAAACTGAAACCGGCAACAAATGCGTAGGTAGTGTCTGCTGTTGCAATTCCCAAACCTGAGAAAATACCGGATTTCCAATTTTTGTTGACTGTTCTTTGGATACATAATATTCCAAGCGGACCCAATGGTATGGATACAGCCATTCCAGTCAAAATTCCTTTCCAGAGCAAATTCAAATCCATGGTCGCAAAAATAGGGGAAATTATTATTTATACCTATTTTGTCAGGCATTCTGTGAAGTTTACTGAGATAATTGGTTATTTTTATCCAATTGACAGATGAATGAATCATTATTAGCAAGATAGTAAAACTCAAAAATTATCACAGTGAAAAAGAATATTTATTTGATCCTTTTCTTTATGTTGACCTTTCATTTTGCTCAATCACAAACAATTATGAAACTCTGGCCAGATGGTACACCAGGCCCGGTCGTCTCCCCTAAACCTGAAGAGACATTCGAAGGACGAAGGGTTCGGTATGTATCAGAACCAACCTTAACAATTTATCTTCCACCAAAAGAACAGAGTACAGGTGTTGCCGTTGTTATTTGTCCGGGAGGGGGATATGGAATTGAAGCCATGGACCATGAAGGGTATGAAGTGGCGGAATTTCTTCAAAGCCATGGAATAGCCGGTATTGTCTTGAAATACAGGTTGCCATATGGTCATTCTGAGTTACCCCTTCAGGATGCCCAACAAGCCATGAGGTTGGTTCGATTTCACGCCGAAGAGTGGTTGATTGATCCAAAAAGGGTGGGGATCGCAGGGTTTTCGGCGGGCGGACACCTTGCTTCGACTCTCTCAACTCACTTTGATTCAGGTAGTAATGATTCGAATACAGCTGTTGGCAAATTAAGTTGCCGCCCAGACTTTTCAATCCTGCTTTATCCGGTAATAACATTCAAAGAAGAGTGGGGCCATATGGGTTCAAGAGAAAATCTTATTGGAAAAACGAATGATTGGAAAATTATTGAAAAATTTTGTAATGAGTTACAGGTGAACAATCAGACTCCTCCTGCATTTATCGCCTTAGCCGATGATGATACAGGAGTAAAACCACGCAACAGTATTGAATACTACATGGCACTCAAAAGAGAAGGAGTTCCTGCTGAACTTCATATTTTTAAAGAGGGAGGGCATGGATTTGGCATGCGCAAAACGGGCAAAGCGCACGATCAATGGCCTTTGATGGTTGTCGAGTGGATGAAAGCCATGAAATTCATAAAATAATGATTCAAGTGGACAATCCCATTTTTTCTTTTTGCCCCAGATGCAGCTCTATAGCTTTTAAAAGCAAGGATAAAGGGAGGTCATTTTGGTGCGAAGATTGCCATTTTAACTATTATATCAATAATTCGGCTGCTGTTGCATGTCTGATTTTCAATGATTCAGGTGAACTTCTGTTGACACGCAGGGCATTTGATCCCAACAAAGGAATGCTAGACCTTCCCGGCGGATTTGTTGAACCGGAAGAATCGGCAGAAGAAGCTGTGTATCGGGAAATAATGGAGGAGTTAAACCTGGAAGTGACTGAAATGGATTATCTCGTCTCCTTTCCAAACATGTATCCATTTTCAGGCATGGTTGTTCCGACAGTAGATCTGGCTTTTTCCTGCAAAGTTGAAAATTTCGACCAACTGAAACCGGATGATGACGTTGCTACAGTGGAATTCATCCATCCGGAGAAAATTGATATGGATGAGTTATGTGCGAATAGTATGAGACAAATTATTCATTATTACATTAATAGCAGAATTTCCAATAATATTTAACGCTCAAAAATGGATATTGGAGCACGTATCGCGAGATTAAGAATGCTGATGAAAGAACATCAGATAGATGCCTGGTTGATAACGGGATCAGATCCCCATTTAAGCGAAAACACTCCCGATAGATGGAAAACGAGAGAATGGATTTCTGGATTTAGCGGTTCTTATGGCAAAGTTCTGGTAACTTCAGAAAGAGTGCTTTTATGGACAGATACTCGCTACTTTATCCAGGCTGCGGAAGAGCTTAAAGGATCTGGCATTGAATTGATGAAAGACAGGGTTCCGAACGCCATATCAGTAGATTCATGGATACTTGGCAATATAAACCCCGGCAAGGTACTGGGACTGGATGGATCAACTATATCAACTATTGAAGCAGATCAGTTGTCAGCCAAATTAGCTGCGAAGGGTATCATTTTTTGCTACGATTTAGACCTGGTTAGTAAGATTTGGATAGATCAGCCTGAGATTCCTTCAAAACCTGCTTACGATTATCCGTTAGAATTTGCCGGAAAATCAAGAATTGAAAAGCTAAAATTGTTGCGAAATGAACTGCTTTTAAGAAATTTGGATTCGATTGTTGTTTCAATGCTGGATGATGTGGCCTGGATTTTGAATATCCGTGGAGATGAAATACCCTATACTCCATTGGTTACGGCTTTCTGTTACCTGGATATGAAAAATGCATGGCTCTTTATCAATCCGGGCAAACTTTCGATGGACTTTGGGAATATCCTCGAAAATGATGGGATTTCCATCCGGCCTTACGAAGAATTTGTTCCTTTTCTCAAGCAAATAACCCATAGATGCATTCAAGTTGATGCAATTCGTACCAATTATGAGATATCTAAATCCTTGACAGCAAACAATGAGGTTAATCCATCCGTTTCTCCGATTACTCTGATGAAGGCTATAAAAAGTCCTGGCGAGATAATTAACATCAAAAATGCACATGTTAAGGATGGGGCAGCCATGGCCAATTTTCTTTTCTGGTTATTTCAGAACATTGGTAAAGAGAGTATTACAGAAATTTCAATAGGACAAAAATTGAACGAATTCAGAAGAAAACAACTGTTGTTCAAAGGTGATAGCTTTCATCCCATCGTGGGATATGGCCCTCATGGAGCCATTGTTCATTATCATGCAACCATTCTGACAAATGTTGAGATAAAATCTGATAATTTGCTTCTACTAGACTCGGGTGGGCAATATCCGGATGGAACTACAGATCTGACACGAACGTTGTGCCTGGGGATAGCTACTGAAAATCAAAAAAAGGATTTTACTACCTGTCTCAAAGCTCATATTGCCCTGGCGACTGCCGTCTTTCCGGTAGGGACAAAAGGGTATTCGCTGGACGCAATTACACGTAAACCACTGTGGGACAAAGCCATAAATTATGGACATGGTACCGGACATGGAATTGGCTGCTTTTTATCCGTGCACGAAGGTCCAATGAGTATCAGGGCTGAATTTAACAACGAACCAATCAGGGAGGGACATCTTTTATCAAATGAGCCCGGGATTTACCGCGAGGGCCAATATGGAATTAGAATAGAAAATGTCATGATATGCAAGAAGTTAACATCAAATGAATTTGGCGAATTTCTTTGTTTTGATACAGTCTCTTTTTGCCCACTTGACCGGCAGCTTATAATAATTGATCTTCTAAACTCAGATGAGCTAAAATGGATCAACCATTACCATGAATGCGTATACAAGAATATCTCACCACTATTATCTGATGGTAATGTCCTGGGATGGCTTAAGTCACAGTGTGCTCCACTTCAATAAACGCAGATAAAACATCAAAGATTGAAAACTCGCTCAAGTTTGAAATTCAGATACCTCCTTATCCTAATCCTGTTTACACCCTTTTATTGTAGTGCCCAATATTTTTCTGCCGGTCAAGACCCTGGAAGCATTAACTGGCGTCAGATACATTCCCCACATTTTCAGATTATCTATCCGTCGGATTATGAGACTGAAGCACAAAGAGTTGCAAGAATATTTGAAAAAGTATACAGTTATTCCGGGGTTACACTTCAACATCAGCCGAAAAATATCTCAGTCATATTACATACCAAGTCCAGCAAATCGAATGGATTCGTGGCGTGGTCCCCTTCCAGAATCGAACTTTTTCCGACACCGGGGCAAGAGATTTATTCGCAGGATTGGATAGAACAATTGGCCATTCATGAACTCCGACATCATGTTCAAATTGACAAGATAGAATCGGAAATGCCTGCTATTTTCAAAATACTATTGGGAGAGCAGGCGGCCTCAATTGTTATGGGTGCATATTTGCCCTTTTGGTTTTTGGAGGGGGATGCTGTTGTTGCTGAGACTGCTTTAAGTAAGTCGGGAAGGGGAAGGTTGTCATCATTCACAATGGAATTGAAAGCTCAAGTCGACAAGAAGGGAATTTACAGTTTTGATAAAGCGTATCTGGGATCTTATAAAGATTATATTCCGGATTATTATCAACTTGGATATCAAATGATTTCAAATATTAGGAATCAAAATGGGGGAGAGGTTTGGGGCAAAGTGCTGCATTATATTGCAAGAAATCCTTTGGGGTTGAATTCTCTTTCCAAAGGTTTAAGACTAGCCACAGGCAAGACCCAGGACCAGTTCTATCTCGAAATCATGAATAATCTGAAACAATCCAAACCTTTTCAGTTTAATACTTCACTAAATAGTAAGTTATTTGGAACAAATGTTGTAAAACCTTCAAAAGAATATATAAGTTACAGGTATGCCAATTTTGTCAATGATTCTACTTATATCGCGCTTAAAACCTCCCTTGGCCAAATTCAGGAGTTTGTTAAAATTGATAAAGAGCAACACGAGAATAGGATCTTTACTCCAGGACAGATACTGGATGAATCGGTGAGCTACGCAAATGGGAAGATTAGTTGGATTGAAACACAACCTGACAAGAGATGGACGCACCGAGATAAATCATTGCTTCGAATTTTGGATATTCAAAGTGGAGTCCTTGTGGAGAAGGTATTCAATGACAAGCTTTTTGCTCCGATGATGTCGCCAAACGGGAAATGGGTGTCAGCTGTCAAATTTGATGACCTTAATCATTGTTCTATTGTTCTTTTAAATATATCTGATAATCAAATATATAAAGAATTTAAGACTGAAAATAACCACCTTTTTTTGACTCCATCATGGTCTTCTGATCTTGAATATATCTATGCCGTTGAACTCGATGAAAATGGAAAATCAATTGTAAGAATCAGACTTAATGACGGTAAAAGAGACATTTTAACCGATCCGGTCTTCGGCGAGATTAAAAAACCTTTTGAAAAGAACAACTTTATTTATTATACCGCTAATCAAGAAGGTAAATTACAAGGATATGCTCTTGACCTCAATACGAAGAAGGTTTATCGTGTTGTTGAAGCAAAATATGGATTGAAAGACCTCCAGGGTTCTGAAGATGGTTCTATCTTGCTTTATTCAGATTATTCGGCATTTGGCTTTAAAATAGCGCGTAAGAAAAATTACCGGGCAGATTGGGAGGAGATAGGCAATAAACCTTGGTTTCAAGATACTTTGTCCAATAAATTAGCTCAACAAGAAAATGGAGCTATTGATTTTTCAAGTCTGGATACCAGCAGTTACATTAGCAAGAAATACGTTAAGATAAAGAACCTTTTCAACATACACAGTTGGTCTCCGGTATATGTTGACCCTGATCAAACCATTATAAACACTGGGTTTTCTATCATATCACAAAATAAACTTACCACCGCTGTAACTCAAATCGGGTATGATTATTCATCTGTAAATCAAACCGGAAAGTGGGTCGGAAAATTCGAATACAGCGGATGGTATCCTATTTTGCGGCTTTATGGTGATTATGGAAAGGAAAAGTATGCATATTACCGGATCAACAAGCATTACAATGCAAATAACGTTTTAATTGGTCAGGATACAGTTTCTGTTCCATATACACAAAGTGTCATGAATCTGCATATGGATGCGGCAGTTCCTTTTAATTTTTCTCACGGAAGAGACTATCGGATGGTTGTTCCTGAGGTACAAATAGGGTACTCGCACAATTGGCAAGATCCTTCAACTCCGGCAGTTATTTTCAGGGGGAGTTATATTCCATTCACCTATCGACTTTATGCTCATAACCTAAGACAGCAGAGTCTGCGGGACGTACAACCGAAATGGGGCCAGGCGATAGACTTGCAATTTAGGCATACACCAATTGGAGACAGAAGACTGGGAACCATATCATCGGCAGAAGCAACTTTGTATTTCCCAGGGTTACTTAATAACCATGGGATTAGAATTTATACCGGCTTCCAAAAGAAAGTATCATCTAATTCTTATTTCAACGACTTAATCTATTATCCCAGAGGTTATTCAAACATCGATAACAATAGTCTTTTTACATTTAAAAGTGATTATGTATTCCCTGTAATGTCTCCTGACTGGCACATTTGGCATCTTTACTATTTAAAGCGCATTACATTAAGGCTTCATTATGATTATGCACAAATAACCATTCCTATTCATCAAACTACGAATACAATAAATAAAACTTTCAGTTCAACAGGAGCTGAGCTATTAACAGAATGTCATTTCCTCAGATTTATTGCTCCATTCAAAATTGGCATAAGAGAATCATTCCTGATCGAATCAAAACAACTTTCGTCAGAATTCATTCTTTCCGTCAACTTTAAAGGGATCTAGCAAAAAATGAAATCTCAACGACTTTAAGTGGAATGTTGACTGAAACACATCTGATTTTACATTGCCTTCCAGATCTAACATTTGTAATTCATCTAAAATTCATCTTTTATCTGGCTAAAAAATCAACATTTTTGACTAATAATGTAGACAATTTCAATCACTTATGAAATTCAACCAAAACATTAGATTAAGTCAATTAATTACTTTTGTATACTAACATTCAAACTACCGGCACATTTCATAAAAGATCATTACGCATATATCTAGTAACCAATATCTTATATGAAATACCTGACCTTTTTATTCAGATCAATAATTATAGGAATGCTATATGCCCAAGTTTGAGATTGACATATGTAACATATGCATTATTGCCATTTGTAATCAATGTAAAAAGAGACGGTATTGCATAATGTAAACTTATTTATTACATTTGTCTACTGTGAATGTTAACTGAAACACATGAAAGATAGAATTATACAATTTCTGGCTTCTGAAGAAATATCTCCGGCAGAATTTGCCGATAAAATCGGAGTTCAAAGATCGAGTATGTCGCATATTTTAAATGGCCGAAACTTTCCAAGCGCTGCTTTTATTCAAAAAATGCTCCAGGCATATACTGCCTTAAATCCCAGATGGTTGATGATTGGCAATGGGAACATGTATATAGACCCGGAGCTAATGATACAGACTATTTCAAGGCCTTTACAGTCTGAAAACAGCAATATTAAAAAATATTCTTCGCCTGCTATTTCGGAAATTCAATCGACCTTACCATTCGTAGAAACAGGGGACATAACCACCTCCGAGCGTGAAAATCAAAATTTTCGGTCCGCCCAGATCGATTCAAAGCTGTCAGATACTGATCAGAAACAATCCACCACAATGTCTTCATTGAATAATATTCCGCTTGAAGTGAAAGAAATCGAGCAGGTTCTCTTCTTCTTTAAAGACAAAACTTTCAGTATCTACAGACCTTCCTAACCCAATTTTGGCTATATTTGCACTTGATTTATGCCGCTAAGTGCACCTCGGTTTGCTGATTTTTAAGGTAAATCGGAATGGTATGATTAGTCGCATCAGGCATTTTCGAACATGGTAATTATTCCCCCGATTCTCATGTAACTCTTTAATGCCCGGTATAATTTGATAACCTGTGAACAAACGTAGGATATTTTCATGAAAAAATCAGTTCAGAACTTACTGGTCATTTCCAACCAAAAATTGAACCGGGATCATACATTACTGGAATTAAAGTCTGAAGTCCCTTTGTCCGAAATTGCAGCCGGGCAGTTTGCCAACATTTTAGTAGATAAAACGAGTAATGTATTTCTCAGACGTCCATTTTCCATATATCAGGTAGATTACAAATGTAACTCAATCTCCGTTTTGATTAAAGCCATTGGAGAAGGAACTAATTGCCTGGCAAATAGCAAGGTTGGAGAGAGCTTAAGTGTGATCTTTCCATTGGGACAGGGTTATTCGGTGCCTCAAAAGAAATCCAGGGTTTTAATGGTAGGCGGAGGTGTTGGCATTGCACCATTGATGCTTTTGTCCTCAAGTCTATGCAAAGATTCTCATCAGATAGCAATCCTGATAGGCGCTAAAAGTGCCGGCGATCTCGTTCAATTGGATGTATTTGGCAAATATGGTAAAGTTCATACCACAACGGAAGATGGAAGCCATGGCACCAAAGGATTTGTTACTGACCATTCACTTCTACTCCAGGATTTGAAATTGTTTGATAGGATCTATACTTGTGGTCCTGAGCCAATGATGAAAGCAGTAGCCAATATTGCATATTCGAATAATATACCTTGCGAGGTCTCCCTTGAGAATACAATGGCATGTGGTTTTGGCGTTTGCTTGTGTTGTGTAACTGAAACAGTACTTGGGCATCGTTGTGTTTGTACTGATGGACCAGTCTTCGACATAAAACTATTAAAATGGCAGAATTAAGTATTGATATAGGTGGACTTAGACTCAAAAATCCTGTAATGACGGCATCCGGGACTTTTGGTTATGGAGCAGAATTCGATGATTTCTTTGATCTGAACAGTCTTGGAGGCTTTGTAGTAAAAGGAACGACTCTTCATCCACGTCAGGGTAATGCCTATCCCCGAATGGCTGAAACACCCTCTGGGATGTTGAACGCTGTTGGCCTCCAGAATGGCGGAATAAAATATTTCATTGAACATATCTATCCAAAATTATTACAATATCAAACCCATATTTTGGTCAATGTTTCCGGGTCGACGGTAGAAGAATACATTGCTTGTGCTGAGCAAATTAATGAATTGGAACATATATCCGGGATCGAACTAAACATCTCTTGTCCCAATGTCAAAGAGGGAGGCATGGCATTTGGCACCAGTTGTCCGGCTGCCGGAGCAGTTGTTAGAGCTGTTAGAAAGGTCTATTCCAAACCTTTGATGGTAAAGCTTTCTCCCAATGTTACTGATATCACGGAAATTGCAAGGGTTGTAGAAGCGCATGGGGCAGATAGTATTTCATTGATAAATACAATTTTAGCGATGGCAATTCATGTCGAAAGCAGAAGACCCGTATTATCAACTGTCACAGGAGGATTGTCTGGTCCTGCCATTAAGCCTATTGCGCTTAGGATGGTTTGGCAAGTATATAATGCCGTAAAAATTCCTGTGGTCGGCATCGGAGGAATCATGAACGATACAGATGCAATTGAATTTTTTCTTGCAGGCGCCTCAGCGATTCAGGTTGGAACGGCAAATTTTATAGATCCACTGGCAACGCAACATATTATTTCCGGAATTGACAATTATCTTTCCAGGCACAAATTTAAATCAATCAAGGAGGTTGTAGGATGTTTACAATTGTAATTAATTACCATTGTTTATTTGTAACGCTTAGTTGACATATGTAATCTACAATTGTATGTTTCGTCGATTTATTAAATTCACATTTATTACATTGCTCATTTTACTGATTCCTTCTTTTATTGGGAATCAGCCTCGTTTGGTACGGAATAAAATGGCATCTCAAGATATTCAGAGAAGTAATAAGCTGATAATTAAAAGGATAATTCAATCTGAAAATACTGAATTATTGGATCGGTGCTTTGAACGATTCAGAGAGCAGAATTTACTAAAAGGTTTGGCAGTTGCCATTGTCAAAGATGAAAGACTAATATTTGCCAAAGGGTATGGATTTGCTGATGTGGAAGCTAGAATACCTGTGTCACCAGATCAACTCTTTCGGATAGCCAGTGTATCGAAATTGGTAACTGCCATTGCGGTCATGAAACTGGTTGAGAGTGGAAAAATTAGCCTGAACAGTAAAGTATTTGGCAAATATGGAATTCTTAACGATGAAAAAGAGCTTCAAATTAAGGATAACAGACTGGAAAACATCACGATAAGAAATCTTTTAAATCACTCTGGAGGATGGACACAAAGATATGGAGACATCGCTTTTCTGCCCAGGATCGTTTCCGAACAGACTGGAGACCCAATGCCGTTGAATATATCTTCCTATATAAAATTCGTCACATCCCGAAGGCTTCATTTTGAACCAGGCACTTCAAGTGCCTATTCCAATCTTGGATACATGATACTTGGAGAAGTCATCGCCAGGATTACAAAGACCAGTTACGATAAATATGTCAAAGAGAATATTTTAAAGCCTGCTCATATTTATGATATGCAGCTGGGGGGTAGTTTTGAAAATGAAAAGCTTCTTGAGGAGGTTAGATACTATCAGCCTGAGGATGCTCAGCCAGTCGAAGCATATGATGGCAGTGGCAGGTTCGTGCCCAAGATATATGGGAGTACGAATATGGCTTTATTGGGCTCTGCAGGTGGTTGGATTGCTTCGCCAATTGATCTGATGAAGCTTTTGGTTGTCATTGATGGTGATTCCGGCACCAAAGACATACTTTCCAGGCAAAGCATTGACGAAATGTCGCATGTTGACGAAAAAGGCTTGGATCCATTGGGCTGGCGTAGTACCAACGAAAATGGCGAATGGTGGAGAACCGGAACGCTTCCGGGCTCTTCGGCTCTTTTAAAGAGAGAACCAAACGGGATCTCATGGATCATGGTAACAAACACAAGCAATTACAAAGGCCCTCATCTTGCCATTGAGATGGACAGGGTGATGTCTGGAACCCTACGAAAAATCAACAATTGGCCTGATTACAATCTGTTTGATTTCTTTCCCAAATAAACTGTTACCTTCTATTGGCTTATGCGTATATGAACCCGATAAGCCCATTAGTCAACTTAAATCGTGGTAAATTAATTACATAAGCATGTCAGAATTTGAGGTTCTAATACCCAAATTGGGTGAAAGTATCCAGGAAGCCACCATTACAAAGATATTCGTGAAAATTGGAGATACTGTAAAGGAGGATGATCCCTTATTTGAAGTAGCTACCGATAAAGTAGATTCAGAAATTCCCTCCCCGGTTTCAGGAACCATCAAAGCAATACATTGTAAGGTCGACGACCTGCTTGCCGTGGGAAAAGTAGCCATGATTATTGACCTCGAGGGGAAAAATCCGGGAGATTTGCACGAAGTTGATCCTCAAATATTAAATATGTCTGCTTCTCGCGAAACTGCTTTAGTAAAATCGGGTGAAATTGGACTTGAGAAACACGAGTCTGCCCGGTTTTATTCACCGTTGGTAAAAAGTATGGCCAGAAAGGAGGGCATAGCATTGGAAGAGTTGGAGACTGTGGATGGAAGTGGAATTGGGGGCAGGATTCAGAAAAATGATTTGATTCGTTTTATCGAAGGGAGGCAAAATAAATTATCCATTGTCTCTTCGCAGCAAGATTATACTGAAATAGAAGCGAATAGATCCGAATTACTTGTTTCTCAAAAACCGGTAGTTTCCTTATCAATAGGTGCTGAAGACAGAATTATAGAGATGGACCGGGTTAGGAAGCTAATTGCCAGGCACATGGTGATGTCAAAACAGACAGCGCCACATGTCACCTCATTCGTAGAGGCTGATGCCACAGAAATGGTGCTTTGGCGCAATAAGCACAAAGATGAATTCCTTGCTAAATATGGGGAAAAGCTCACATTTCTGCCATTTTTTGCGGAGGCAGTGGCCAAAGCAATTACAGAATTTCCAATGATAAATAGTTCTGTCGATGGAGATCGCATTATTTTGAGAAAAAACATTAATATTGGTATCGCAGTGGCCACGAACAATGGAAATTTAATGGTTCCTGTTATCAAAGAAGCTGATAGCAAAAATCTTTATGGCATAACCAGGGAAATCAATCAATTCGCTGAAGCAGGAAGAAATGAAAAGCTCAATCCCGATCATTTGCAAGGGGGAACTTTTACGATTACAAATTTTGGTTCATTTGGAAATACCATGGGAACCCCCATCATCAATCAGCCACAAGTAGCCATTTTGGCCATTGGAACAATAGAAAAGAAGCCTGCTGTCATAGAAACTCCGATGGGGGATGCCATTGTTGTCAGGCACAAAGTGTTCCTGTCGCTATCATATGATCACAGGGTAGTAGATGGAATGCTTGGAGGAAAATTTTTACGAAGAATTGCAGATCTTGTGGAAGGTTTTGATCCTAAACGAATAGTTTAATATGAACAACTTGTACGATTTACCGGTTCCTAAAAAACACACTATTTTACAAACTGAAAAGGGGATACTAGAAAAATGGTATCATCTAATGGTTCTTGGCAGAATACTTGACGAAAAGGCCCCAAATTATCTAAAACAGGCTATTGGTTGGTCGTATCATGCCCCTTATGCCGGTCATGACGGCATTCAGCTTGCAATTGGCCAAATTTTCGATAAGGAAAGGGATCACTTATTTCCTTATTACCGTGATCTCTTGACCAATTTGTCGGCAGGACTGACTGCTGAAGAGATTATATTGAATGGTATATCCAAAGCAAACGATGTTAATTCCGGTGGTCGCCACATGTCGAACCATTTTGGAAAACCTGCCTGGAATATTCACAATGTATCTTCGAGCACGGGAAATCATACTTTGCATGCCGCCGGCGTAGGTCGGGCGATTAAATATTATAAAGGAGGAGGCGTCTCTATCAGCTCGCAGGGAGAGTCATCCGTCAGCGAAGGTTACGTATACGAGGCCATCAATGGGGCTTCGACAGAGCGATTGCCAGTAATTTTCGTATTCCAGGATAATGGTTATGGTATATCTGTTCCTAAAAAAGATCAAACTGCTAACAGAAAAGTAGCGAATAACTTTCTGGGATTCAAGAACCTAAGAGTGATTCACTGCAACGGCAAGGATGTTTTTGACTCCATGAATGCCATGGAGGAAGCTAAGAAATGGGTCATCGAGAATCAGATGCCCTGTATTGTACAAGCCAATTGTATCAGGATTCACTCACATTCAAATTCTGACCGTCATGATCTCTACAGAAATGAGGCTGAATTGAATTATGTCAGGGAATATGATCCTTTGTCTAAATTTAAAAGACTGTTGCAAAGATATGAACGGCTAACTGAGGAGGAGTTGAATGCCATTGAGGAAAAAGCCAAAGAGGAGGTAAAGGTGGCACACCAGTTCGCTCTTCATTCGCCGGATCCAGATCCTAAAAGCATTCATGATTTCGTTTATGCACAGGCATTTGAGTCCGACAAATATCCTGATGGAATACCACATGCAGACAATCCGGGAAACAAGAAAAAGCTGATTGAAGCGATCAATGAGACGCTGAAGGTGGAATTCACGCGTAATCCTGACACATTTCTTTGGGGACAGGACATTGCCAACAAAGAGAAAGGAGGAATATTTAACGTTTCAAAGGGTTTACAAAAGGAATTCGGAAAACAGCGCGTTTTCAATGGTCCGATAGCAGAAGATTTTATTACCGGAACGGCAAATGGGATGTCGAGGTATAATAAGAAGATCCGTATTGTGGTAGAAGGGGCAGAGTTTGCCGATTATTTCTGGCCAGCGATGGAGCAATTTGTAGAAATGACCCACGAATACTGGCGAACAAACGGTCAATTCGCACCAAACGTTACCATTCGCCTTGCTTCAGGCGGTTACATCGGTGGCGGACTCTATCATTCTCAGACGATTGAGGGTTCGTTGGTTTGTTTTCCCGGGATTCGTATTGTTTATCCCTCTTTTGCTGATGATGCTGCCGGATTGCTTAGAACATCGCTCTTATCCGAAGGCCCTACGCTGTTTTTGGAGCCCAAAGCGCTTTATAACTCACCATCAGCAGCGGCATTGGTACCCGATGATTTCGAGGTTCCGTTTGGTGTGGCCAGGGTAAGAAGAACGGGTAAAGATTTGACACTGATTACATATGGGAATACTACCCAGCTGTCGCTTCAGGTTGCAGAGAAAATGTCACTGGAAGGATTTGATATTGAAGTAATTGACCTCCGTTCCCTGATACCGCTTGACAAAGCAGCTATCATTGCTTCCGTAAAGAAGACAGGAAAGGTCTTAATCGTTCACGAGGACAAAATTTTCGGTGGATTTGGAGGTGAACTCTCATCAATCATCAACGAAGAAGCCTTTGAATTTCTGGATGCGCCCATTCGCAGGGTCGGGTCAGAATATACTCCAGTTGGATTCAACAGGATCCTCGAGGCAGCAATATTGCCCA
>JANYJT010000067.1 GCA_025358395.1 Bacteroidia bacterium | reverse complement strand
GGACAAATGGGGGGTAAGGGCTACCGGTTCTCCTGCTGCGGGATACTTGTGCCAATTGCCGCCATAAAGCATTGTTTCGGGATTAACCCCTTGCTGTGCCATTACAGTCGCGCAGTTTGTGATGTAATCATGGAATTTTTTTCTGACGGGTTTATCCAAATCGGGTTCATTGATAAGCTTAACAAAATAGCGGAAGAATATTCCATGGAAGAGTCCGCCATCACCTGAAGTTGAATTACCTAAAACTCCCTCATTGTTAGACATATGGTCAATGACATACTCCGAGGCTTTTATGGCATCCGCCAGATATTGCTTATTGCCGGTGATTTTGTAAAGTTCATGGGCTGCCCCGATAAATGTTCCCTGATTGTACGTATAAATCGCCTGACTTATTTTGCCGCCAGCATTCATGTTGTCGTAAACTTTCCCCTCGATGGGGTCATACAGGTTGTCTCTTAGCCATTTATATATCTTGACCGATTCATCCAGATAGGCTTGTTTTGGCTTTTTGCCTGTGTCTGCAGCCAGATCATACATCTCATATATCTTCGCGGCTATAATGGCAGCCGGACCGTTTGAACATGCGTTTTTCGATTTTTTGACATCGGTTTTCCAGGTAATTCCACCATGCCATGGAGCCTCATCTTCAGGTCCCCATGTCGGCCAGATCCATTCGTTATACATCTGTTTTGCCTTGGTAAAATAGATCTTTTGTTTCCCGGATTCAAACATGCGCAGCTGTGCAAGAACGATCCACTCCATATCATCCACAAATACGTTCCACCATGGGTCTTCCGGCCTTCCGGAAAAATTAAATTTGGGTGCACCTACCCACCATAATGGATAAAAGCCAAGATAATATTGATTTGAGGTGCGCTTGTAGGCATCAACCACCACATCCATGGCATGTGCCTGCGGCCAGTAATGGTTTGTAGCCATGTTCGACAAATCGCTCCCGTAATTGAAATAATACCTGTCGGGGTATCCGGTAAAATTTGCTCCCCAGAAATGATCGATCAGCGCGCGGCTCATGCCTTCAGCCATTTTGTTCCAATAGACAATATCCTTTGTGCTATCGGTTCTTCCGGAACCTTGTTCCAACGATTCCATCTCTCCATTTATCCTGCAGGGAGTAAGGTAAATTTCTCCGCATAAGGCGATTGAAATTGCGGCGAATGTGACGATTAAGAATGCTTTTTTCACAAGAATTTATTTTAATTATTTTCGATTTCAACCATTAAAAGTAAGACATTTAATGGCCGGATAAACGCTTGAGACAAAAAATAAATAATCAGTACAGGTACACTTTCGTGACTACTCGACGGTGACCGATTTTGCCAGATTTCTTGGCTGATCCACATCACAACCGCGAAACACGGATATGTAATAGGCGAACAATTGCAAAGGAATGATGGCCAGCAGTGGAGTCACGGCAGGATGTGATTCCGGAATTTCGAAAACATCATTGACCATCTCTTTCAGGGCTACATCGCCTTCTGTAACGACCGCGATGATATTTCCTTTCCTCGCTTTTACTTCTTGAATGTTGCTCACAATTTTCTCATAATAATGATCTTTTGGGGAGACCACTATCACCGGTAGGTTGTCATCCACGAGCGCGATCGGACCATGTTTCATCTCGCCTGCCGCATAGCCTTCGGCATGGATGTAGGAGATCTCTTTTAACTTGAGGGCGCCTTCGAGGGCTACCGGGAAAAGGGCTCCCCGGCCAAGGTACAAGGCATTGGACACATCCTTGTATTTTTCTGCAATCTCCCTGATCTTCTCGTGACCGGCTAAAATGGTCGTGATTTTCCCAGGTATCTCCGCCAATTCAGAGATTAATTCCTGATAAAGCGCCGCCGGAAGCTCGCCTTTGGCAAATGCAAGCTTGAGTGAAAAGAGGGTAAGAACCGTTACCTGAGCGGTAAACGCTTTGGTTGATGCCACACCAATTTCGATGCCGGCATGGGTATATACTCCCGCGTCTGTCTCACGGGCGATTGATGACCCTACCACATTGCACACCCCCAGGATGGTCGCACCACGTTCTTTAGCCATCCGCAAGGCAACCAGAGTATCTGAAGTTTCACCACTCTGACTAATCGCTATAACGACATCTTCCTTCGATAAAATCGGATTTCTGTAACGAAACTCGGAGGCATATTCAACCTCTACCGGAATACGGGCATAGGTCTCTATCAGGTATTCTCCTACCAAAGCGGCATGCCAGGAAGTACCACAACCGATTAGAATAATCCTTTTGGCCTGAACGATCTTTGGAAAAATATCCAGCAACCCACCAAGTACAATTGATGTATGGTCTTTAGAAAGCCTGCCCCTGAATGTATCGTCAATCGTCTTGGGCTGCTCGAATATTTCCTTGAGCATGAAATGGGCAAAATCACCCTTCTCGATATCTCCAATGGTCTGATCAACCCTTGAGATCTTAAAAGTTGCAGGCTTGTCTTCCAGCGTTTTTATGGTCAGGCTATTTTTTGAAATTACCGCCAGATCATTGTCATTTAAGTAGATCACATTATTTGTGTATCCTATCACCGGGGTAGCATCCGAGGCCACGAAATATTCTCCCTGTCCGATACCTACCACCAGCGGACTTCCTCTACGGGCTACGATCAGCCGGTCCTTCTCATCCGTGCACATCACCGCGATGCCAAAGGCACCTACTACCTTGGAAAGTGCAAGCCTGACAGCCATTTCGGCCTGGATATCTTCATCCTTTCCATAAAAAAATTCAATCAGATTGACCAGCACTTCGGTGTCGGTCTCCGACTGAAATACAAATCCATTCCTGATGAGATCTGCTTTTAATTCGGTATAATTTTCGATGATTCCATTGTGAACTAGCGCGAAATATCCTTTCATGGAGCGGTGAGGATGGGCATTCACATCATTGGGTTCGCCGTGTGTCGCCCACCTGGTATGGGCAATACCGACAGACCCATCCAACGCTTTTGAATGAACATGCCGCTCCAGGTCCGCCACCCTGCCTTTGCATTTGTGCACCAATAAAGTGTCGCCAGAAATGGCCAGTCCGGCCGAATCATATCCGCGATACTCGAGGCGTTTTAACCCTTGAATTAAAAATGGATAGGCTCTGTTTTCTCCGACATAACCAACGATTCCACACATAAAAATTAGTTTTGGATGGTTTGAAGGAGCATTATTTTTTCCATTTTGGCAATCACTTCATGCCCCAAAGCCTCCTTTTTTGCCATGTGATCTCTGATGGAACTTACCTCTGCATGCGTCTCAAATTCACCTCTTACCTCGTCAAAATCGAGCTGTCTGACTAATTTATCTCCATCGATTCCAAAACCGGTTTGTTTGATAAGCGAGAATTCTTTCTTCGCATCGTTGTAAAGCATCAGATCAATTTCCATCACCGCTTTCAGCCACTTTTTGGTCACCTCGATGACATCTGAGGGCAAAAATTCCGAAACCGGAGTTTTGTAAAATTGATTAAATACATCCACAGCCCAAGACCATTCGTAGGTGTAATAATTCTTATGGATGATCCGGATGGCAGCGTTTACCTCCTCCAGGGAATGAATTCGTTTATTCTCAATAGAATCAAGAAGTTGGTCTACAACATCCGACGGACAAATCATCCCGGTCAGATCGAGCCACTTTGAATTGCTCCCAAGCGGAGTATCCTTTTTCAATGCTTCCCGAATATCTTCAGAAGTGGTCACATTCACACGTTGTACCCTGGATATTAAAGAGTTACCTAAAAATTTCCAAATGGCCTTTTCATAAAGTTCGATTCCCCTCAAAAGTGCACTGTTTTTTATGATCATCCCTTTATAGGTATAGTGCGGGGCCGTTTCACCGGATGCATGAAGCAGCTCAAGCAGGATAGCTCTGCCGTTGATCATTTTCTGAATGGTATATGGACTCAACAAATTGAAGTTGATGGAGTCAAGCAGATTGGTGTCTTTCCGCCTGTCGCGCTTGGGCCATTTTTGGGAGTCGCGAATCGTCCCGATACTTTGCAGGTTAATCCCGGGAATCAGCCGGCTTTCATCCTTCTCCTCGATCAAGTAAGAAAAGGGGAAGTCGGTCGTATCAGAATGGCGGTAATGCCTGCCAAGAACAAGAGAAAAAGCGCCAATTCTGGAAGGCCATAAGATATAGGAATCGCTGGTGGTTTTGGCTCCTCTTTCGATGACACCCTGATGAATCGGACCCAGTTTATACAGATGGTTACTCTGGTTTGATCCGCTTCCTGCGTTCATAAAGGAAAAAAGTCCGGCGATCAATAATGAGGATTTGTGGTGCGACACGGTGTAAGGGCCGGCAAAAATGGAACAGGCTTCTCCATGTAGTCCCTGACAGTTGGCAAAGAAGACTGACTCAACCGCCGAATAATGTTTGTCCAGGATGCATCCCTGCCCGATAAAACAATTGGATACCAATGTTGTATCCGTAATCCTGGTACCTGAACATACGATGAAATTCTCCAGAATAACGCCCTGTCCAATCGTGACAGGATCGGCACTTGTGCTGTTGATGCTGCCATTGTCCAACTTCGAAACCCCTTCCAGAACGGCGCAACAGCCAATTTTTACATTTCTGATCGTTCCGCAATTGATCATCTGAACCCCATCTCCAATAGTTCCCACAGAAGCCGAAATAAAATTGACATAGTTAGCGATCAACCGCTCAATCTCGTTCACAGCGCTCATGCGGTGACGATACAGCGCAAGTATATAAGCCACATGTGAGGAGAGATGATCATAAATTGGGATTTCGCGACCACCCGATTCATTGATCACTTTAACCCTGATTCCATTTCCAAAGGAGGTTATCCCCTCTACGGCCATCTCATTCAGGTTGTGAATAATCACACGTTTGCCAATAGAATAATTGGCAATATAGCTTTTTACACTGCTAATCAAGGCATTGTCATCAATGATACAATTGTGAATGTGCGAATGGATAATACCGGTTTTCATCCTTACTCCGCCAAACAGGGTAATCTCCTCATCAAACCGACCCAATTTGTTGGTTCCTGAAAATTTGGTAAACCTGACATTATCGGGCAGAAAATTGTCGACCACTTCAATCTGATTCCAATCTTCACAATAACATCCCTGAATGATCAGCTGACCGATCTCCTCATTCGAAAGCTTCCGGTATTTAGGTTTTTCCATTTTATCAAGTTTAGCGTCAGATTACAAAGAAAGTAGTTTTGATTCTTCGCTTGACAAAATAATGCATATAATAACCTATCATATATTTTTATAACCTATCAATATAGCGTATTTAATTAATATATAATCATTTAATACATACCATATCACACAACATATTTTCATCCATCTGGTCCTATATGGTTGACAGGAAAGTATTCAGGCTTTGATCCCGCGTTAATCCCAGTTTTTTCCGTAACCGGATTCTCCCGATCTCAGCACTTTCGGAGGTGATGTTAAGCAATCCTGCCAGTTCTTTGGTCGATAAGCCAAGGTGTAAGTAACTACATATACGCTGGTCTTTGACCGTTAATTTGGGGTATTTTTCCTTGAGTCTGGCAAAAAATCCCTGATGCACCTTCTCAAAATGAACCTTGAAATCTTCCCAATTAAAAAGTTGCAACCTCTGATGTTCCTCTATTTTATCGATCATCACAGCTACTTTTTGTTGAATCGGACCAGGCAGTGTTGTCCTGATAATAGAAAGATTCTTCCGGATATAGGAAACTATTTCATTTTTTTGGGCGATCAGGATAAGCGAACTAACTAATTCCCTGTCTTTACCAGCCATCTCGTCCCTGTACTTTTGCCTGGCTTTCATCTCCCACATCTGATTATCGGTGATCTCCCGGATGTGGCCCAATGCACTCTTGAGACGTGTGGTATCCCTTATTGAACAGCGCTGCCCCAGGTATACTCCCCTTCTGTCGAAGATTGCTTTACTGTTCATCTCACACCATCGCAACTGTTTCGTTTTGGTAAGTATCCGGAATTCAACGGATTGGCCAATCTGCATAAAACTGATAGAGTCATGAATGCAGTGGCGCACCTTCTGATCATCTTCCTGGAATATCAGCTCATAGAACAAAGATGGATTTTTGAAGAATTCGTCCGGTGTATAGCCGGTTAGATCATTACTGGAAGGTGAAATCCAGACAAAATTGGCTTTCGGATCAATCCACAATTCCCAATCCTGAGCAAAATCGGCAATCATTTGATATTTTTCCTTCTCTTCCCTTAGAGATTTCAGTTCTGCTTCAAGGAAAAATTTCTGTTCGCGAAGCTCGGCAACCTGCTTTTCTACTATTTCAATCCGATCTTTCTGGTTGGAGGTGATATGATTGTCCATCTTGAATATTTAATGTGAATACCTAACATCAAATATATAAAAATCATACATATAATAGGTTACAGAATTAAAAACCCTATCTAAAATTACCTATGTTAAAAAAAAAGAGTACCGAAGTACTCCTTTTACATTTCACACCTGACAGGTTTCTAAAAACCTGTCAGGTGTATCGGTAACTACACCTTATCCGGCACGATAAACGGTGCCCTATAATTTCGGCTCAGGTATTTATCTGCTTCCGGATCGTTGACAAATTTCTCCGTTTTGGGATCAAAAGTCAAGACTCTTCCTGTACGGTAAGCGATGTTCCCAAGATGCGCAAGTGCAGAAGAAAGATGCGCACTCTCAACTGGAGCATTGACCATCTTTGGATCATGGGCTCTAACTGCTTCGATGAAATTTTTGAAGTGATCGCCACCTTCTTTCCCCTTTTTTCCGGGTTCTTTCCTGTCGCCGAGAAATGTTTCGTAGGTATCATAACCCTTGATGACCATGTATCCTTTGTCGCCGTAGAAAATATTCCCTACCGAGGAACCATCCTCTGCATTGGTGTACCATGGACGTACTTCAAACTGTATAATCTTCTTCTCATCAGGATAATTGTATACTGATGACAACAATTCAGGAGTTTCTTTGCAGTCGTTAAAAAGATATTTACCCCCCATGGCAGTAATTTTTGTTGGCAAACCAACATTTAAGCCCCACATGCAAAGATCTGTTTCGTGAATTCCCTGATTACCAACATCACCGTTACCATAATCCCAATGCCAGTGCCAGTTGTAATGCACGATATTTTTGGTAAACGGACGTTTTTGTGCGGGGCCGGTCCAGATATCATAGTCCAGTCCTTGTGGTACCGGCTCATTAGGTTTGTTGCCAATATCGCCTCTTTTCCTGAAAACGAGACCGCGGGCCATGTAAACATTGCCGATATAGCCATCACGTAAAAGCTTGATGGCTTCATTAATTGCAACTGAGCTTCGGAGTTGAACGCCATGTTGGACCACGCGGTTGTATTTATGTGCAGCTTCAACCATTTTGCGTCCTTCCCAAATATTGTGGGATCCGGGTTTTTCGACATAGACATCTTTGCCTGCCTGACAGGCCCAAATGGTGGCAAGTGTATGCCAATGGTTGGGAGTGGCTACTGTAACAACGTGTAAATCCTTGTCTTCAAATGCCTTACGCATATCCTGAACCACGTTGACCTTTTTGCCGTATTTTGCCTCGAACTCTTTGGCGCGCTCATTGGCTACGTTGAGATCGGGGTCAACAAAGGTGGTGATTTGAACATTTGGCTGTTCCATCAACCCTTCGATGTGATTTTTCCCACGACCGTTGACACCCAATACGGCTGCATTGATCCGGTCGTTGGCTCCAAAAGCATGTGCTGGAATGATGGATGGAATGGTCAGCAAAGCAGAGGCTGCTGCCGATTTTTTGATAAAATCCCTACGGGAATCCTGGTTGTTTTTTTCCATAAGTCGTATATTAATTGTTAGTGGCGAGAATTCAGTGCAATCGATTGAACTCATGCAAATCTATCGAAAAATATTAAACAGAAAACCCGCCATAGCGGGTTTTCTGTTTAATATTTTTAATCCTTCAAACTCTCCGAAAATTCCATTAAATAGGCTTTAATGAAACCATCAATATCTCCATCCATGACGCCTTGAATATTTGACGTTTCGAAATCCGTACGATTATCCTTTACCAATTTGTAGGGTTGCATGACATAGGAACGGATCTGTGAGCCCCACTCAATTTTCATCTTTGTTGCCTCGAGTTTGGTTTGGGCTTCGAGTCGACGCTGTAACTCAAGTGCATACAGTTGCGATTTAAGCAGCCGGATGGCATTCTCCTTATTTTGAAGCTGTGATCGTGATTCAGTATTCTCAATGATAATGCCTGATGGAGCATGTTTGAGCCGGACACCGGTCTCCACCTTATTGACATTTTGACCTCCGGCTCCACCCGACCTGAAAGTATCCCAGGAGATATCACCCGGATTGACCTCAATTTCAATTGTATCATCCACAAGTGGTGAAACAAAAACTGAGGTAAAGGAAGTTTGGCGTTTTCCCTGGGCATTAAATGGGGAGATACGAACCAGACGGTGCACTCCGTTCTCACTTTTGAGATAGCCATAGGCAAAATCACCTTCGATTTCCAGGGTCACACTTTTAACACCAACGTCTTCACCCGGAAGAAAGCTGGCTTCCCTGACTGTATATTTGTGCTTTTCCGCCCAACGCAGATACATGCGCATCAGCATATCGGCCCAATCATTTGATTCTGTCCCACCGGCTCCGGCATTTATTTTAAGCACTGCCCCAAGCCGGTCCTCTTCACGTCTGAGCATGTTTCTTGTTTCCAAATCCTCAATGGCGGTACGGGCTTCAGCGAAATGTGCCTCAACCTCCGTATCAGATGCCTCCCCGGCTTCGCTGAATTCGAAAATCACCTGCAACTCTTCTACAAGATTGTCCACAGTATTGAAACCATCCGTCCACTGTTTGATGGTGCGAACCAACCGCATGTGGGCCTCTGCTTCTTTGGGATTGTTCCAGAAATCCGGATCCTGGGTTTTCAATTCCTCTTCTTCTACACGGATTAGTTTGCCGTCGATGTCAAAGATACCTCCTCAGCGCATCCCGGCGCTCAACAAGCTCTTTGAGTTGTTCCTTCAAAATCATTGCTGTTGCGGTTAAAATTTTTACAAAGGTAGAAATTTTAACCGCTCAATCATCCTGAGTGTTTCGTTAGGTTCAAATCCACGGCTTTGGGCGAAAGCCAAAAGCTTATTCCGGTAAGTATATGGATCCTTCTCTCTGATGGTTTTTGCTTTCGCTGAAATCAGGTCATGCAAGGTTTTACGGTAGGCTTCATCAGGAATGCCGGATAATGCCGACCGAATTATTGCCTCTTCAAGCTGTTTCTGCCTCAAGGTGTAAGCAATTTTGATCTTTCCCCATTTGTTAAACTTAAACTTATCGTTTACGAAGCTAGTGGCATAGCGTTCATGGTTAATAAACCCTTCCTTTAGTAAATAAGTCAGCAATCTGGCGGTTTCCTCACTGGAAAGCTGCCATTCATGGCACTTCATCTCTATGTCAAAACAGCATTTTTCTGACCTTCCGCAAAGATCTGTTGCCTTGGAAAGCGCCTCCCTGAAGGTGAGCAGTTGTCTGGAATTATCCATCTCAATACAAATTTTTCCTGCAATGAATTTGACGGTTTTTTGGTTGAAATCTCTCAAAACAAAAATACCATTTTCTTATCGGGATAAAATGAAAATTACGGTTTAATTGGCTACATCATCCTTGTCAATGAAAATTCAGTTTTATATTCAGGTAATTTGATTAAATTTGGATTCAAACTACAGCAAACCATAACATTCATAACCAAGATTGAGCTTAATGGCACAAAGTATACTGCATGAATTAAAGGAATTACAGGAGGCGTACAAATCTCTTAAAGCTACTTTTGATAAATATAAACTGGATCATGATCAGGTTGAAAAGGCGTTAAAGGAAAGCGAAGAACGGTTGCAGTTGCTCTTTTCACAATCTCTCGATGGCTTCTTTTTTATGATTATAGATGAGCCCGTAGAATGGAATGACTCGATCGATAAAGACAAAACTCTTGATTATATTTTTAATAATCAATACATTACAAAATTCAATCAGGCCTTGCTTGATCAATACAATATCTCTAAAGTACAATTTACGGAGATTTCGGCGAGCCATATGATAAGCATCCCCTCCAAGCACAGCAGGGAAGTCTGGAAAGAATTATTTGACAAAGGCACCTTGCATGTAGATTCAAACGAAAAGAAGTCCGATGGCTCATATATGATAGTAGAAGGCGATTATATGTGCCTCTATGACTCAAAGAAAAGAATAACCGGTCATTTTGGTATTCAACGTGAGGTAACTGAATACAGGCAGGCCAATCAAAAGATCAAGCAAGCCAACGACAATTGGAGCAAGACCTTCGATGCCATTCAGGATGGGATCATGATCCTTGATGAGAATCAGCAAATCCTTCAAATGAACAGGGCCTTCACCGTACTTATCGGAAAGCCAAAGGAAGACCTTCTTGGTAAGTATTGTTACTCCTATGTTCATAACACGGCTTGCGCCTTTGAGGATTGTCCATGTGTCCGGTCGCAAAACAGCAAGCAAAGGGAAACCATAGAAATTAACATCAATGGTTCTCTTTTTGAAATAGTTAATGACCCCATCCTGGACGAAAATAATGTTTTGATCGGTTCTGTTCACATCATGAGCGATATAACCGATCGAAAGAAGGCAGAAAGAGAATTAATCCTTGCCAAAGAACATGCTGAACAAAGCGATAGACTAAAGTCATCATTTTTGGCCAATATGAGTCACGAAATTCGCACTCCGATGAATGGCATACTGGGATTTGCCGGACTTCTGAAAGAGCCAGATCTCGTGATGGAAGAACAGAAAACATACATCACCCTTATAGAAAAAAGTGGAACCAGATTACTCCACCTTATCAACGATCTGGTGAATATTTCGAAGGTCGAATCAGGACTTATGGAACTTAGCTATACCTATACAAATCTTAACGACAAGTTGGACTTTCTTCTTAAATTTTTCAGTTCCGAAGCAAATCAGAAAGGCCTTAGTCTATGTATGAAAAGTACACTTTCACAAGAGGAGGCTAAAATTTCCATAGATCAGGATAAACTTTTCTCCATCCTCACCAACCTGATCAAAAATGCCTTAAAATTTACAAAGAGTGGGAGTATTGAATTTGGATGCAGTTTAAAAGGAGACAAGTATGAATTCTTTGTGAGGGACACTGGAATTGGTATTCCGAATGACAAACGTACGATCATTTTTGAGCGATTTATGCAGGCGGATTCAGGTTTGTCAAGAGGATTTGAAGGAGCAGGGCTGGGACTTTCTATCGCAAAAGCTTATGTCGAAATGCTTGGTGGCGAAATTTGGCTGGAATCAGAGATGGGTATTGGAAGTTGTTTCCGTTTCACAATTCCATCTGGTCGCAATACGGGTAACGAATCTAATGATAATGGATTATTTCAAATGGCATTTAAAAATGGAAACAAACGAAGGACGATCCTTCTGGCTGAAGACGATGAAGATTCACTTATGTACCTTTCAATCATCATCAACAACATGAATTACAACCTCCTAATAGCTAAATCAGGAGAACAGGCAGTTGATATTTGTTACAAAACTCCGGAAATCGAACTTGTCTTAATGGACATTAAAATGCCGGCCATGGATGGTTTCAATGCCGCTAAGATAATTAAGGAATTTCGTCCCGAATTGATTATTATTGCGCAAACTGCCTATGCGATGGAAGCGGAGAAAGAGATTTATGGCGAAATTTTTAATGCCTACCTGACAAAGCCAATTGACGCGGATAAATTGAGAAAGGAAGTAAACAGGCATCTAAATGTCAATGTTTTATAAATCTATATTTCCGCCACCCACCGTAAATCTACACAAAAATGGAACAACCGAAATCATATTGCGAAGCTGTAAAACACCTGGACTCCTCAAATGTCCATCGGATATACCACGACAAAGCCTATGGATTTCCGATAGAAGATGACAACGAATTGTTTGAAAGACTAATTCTTGAAATTTTCCAGGCCGGATTAAGCTGGACAACAATATTAAATAAACAGGAAAATTTCAAAAAGGCGTTCAATGGGTTCACTATCCGTGAAGTAGCATCTTACCAGGAAGCCGACAGGCAACGTTTGCTCAACGATGCAGGGATTATCCGTAACCGCCTGAAAATTGATGCCACGATCCACAATGCGGGAGTCGTGCTGGTGTTACAAAATGAGTACGGATCCTTTAAAAAATGGCTTGATCAAAAGCACACGTTGACAAAAGCGGATTGGGTAAACCTTTTTAAAAAGACATTTAAGTTTACAGGTGGTGAAATTGTCAATGAATTTCTTGTAAGCACCGGATATTTGCCAGGTGCCCACGTTGAAAGTTGTACCCAATATGCACTACTCGTTAAGTCAAGGCCAGCATGGATGATGAAAATCAATGAATAAAGATTTTGATCTTAGCAAAAAGAACGAATTACGGTCGGAAAACAATGACACATACTGAAAAGCACCTCAAAAGTTCAGATTTTATCACAGATATTGTGATCGGAATGAGTGATGGATTAACCGTACCATTCGCATTGGCAGCAGGATTAAGCGGTGCAGTGAGCAGCAATACCATAGTGATCACGGCAGGTATTGCGGAAATTGTTGCAGGATGCATTGCGATGGGTTTGGGTGGCTATCTCGCAGGAAAGACGGAGCAGGAACATTACCAAAGTGAATTGAAAAAGGAGTACGATGAGGTTGAACATTTGCCGGAGAGGGAAATGAAGGAAGTCAAGGAGATATTTGCCGAATACGGCATTGATGAAGCCGGACAAGATTTAATTGCGAACCAATTGGCAAAAGATAAAACCTTGTGGGTGAATTTTATGATGAAATATGAACTAGGGTTGGACGAACCCGATCCGAACCGGGCAAGAAATTCCGCGCTGACCATTGGGATTGCCTATTTTGTAGGTGGCTTGTTACCGTTGACTGCCTATTTCTTCACCCCTACACCGCAAAAAGGTTTACTGGTTTCTGCGATCATAACCACGGCTTGTTTGTTCATCTTCGGGTATTTCAAAAGCAAAGTTACAGGACAACCTCCTCTTCACGGTGCCTTTAAAGTAACCGCGATAGGACTCATTGCTGCTGCTGCCGCCTATTTTGTGGCGGTTGGGTTCGACAATTTATTCCATTAAGGATTTTTTTCAGCCAATTCATTTTAGTCATGAATGATTGGAATTGAACAACCTGGAAATTTAGAATGATTTGACAATTTTAACATTTGATTGGCATGATTTATGCATACTTTCATTGACGGCATAACCGGTCGTAAATTGGTGTCAACAAATAATAAATGTCATGAAAACACAAAAAATTGAGATGCAAAGGAACTTCAATGAAATGTTTCTTACCAAAAAGAGCAATCTTGCCTTATTGGCCTTATTATTCTTTACATTAAGCAGTTGCAATACGCCAACTTTCGCTCAAAAAGCAAGCATTCAAATAAACCTTCAACTTCCATCCTGGGCTCCCGATTACAACAACAATCATTTGGTGAGGTATTATTACCTACCGGATATCGAATGCTATTATGACGTGAGGGACCGTGAATTTATCTACATGGAAGACGGGGAATGGATGTTCGGAAGATCTTTACCGCCTGTCTATGCCTGGTATGATCTCAGCAATTGCTTCATTGTGGCCCTTGACACCCGCGTTATTGAACCCTGGAGACACTTCCACTATTACGTATCCCATTATCCAAGGTATTATTACAGAACCGTATACAGGGATCGCTACAGGGATCGGGAACATCCTTTGCGTGGGTTCAATGAAAATGAACGCGAGGTTGTTTACAACCACCGTTCAGAAAGAGATGACATCTCTTATAAGCGAAGAAATGAATCAAGTCGGGAGGAAAATAACCGTTCTGAAGAGCGGAAAGTATTCGAAGGCAAGAGAGACTTTCCTGAGAGAAGAGTTGAGTCTACTCATCCCTCCGAACCTGTAAAATATTATGGTCGAGAGGTTGGAAAGCCGGTGAGAGTTCAGCGAAACATGAAAAGAGGGGAAGAGATAAAAGTAAGGGAGCAAAAGCAACCTAAAGAATACAGACAAAGATAAAAATTTTGGAAAATGGGAATTAAAATCCTGTTCATGTGGTTGTTGCTGTTATCCTTTGGTATAAAGGCGCAATCAGTCTATCATGATTACCCGATCACGCCGGTGCCAATTAAAATGGTTGTACTAAACGACAAATTCTGGTTGCCAAAAATCAAAATTATTCAGGACACAACGATCCGGTATGCTCTTGACAAATGCGCCTCGGAAGGTCGAATGGAGAATTTTCTGATAGCTGGCGGCAGGATGAAAGGAAAAGTCAGGGGCAAAATGCCTTTCGATGACACCGATCTTTATAAAATCATCGAAGGCGCTTCCTACTCTCTGATCAGCAAGCCAAATGCAGGATTGGATGCTACTCTGGATTCCGTGATAGCCATCATTAAGACTGGACAGGAAAAGGATGGTTACCTCACTACCTGGTTTACCATTAATCCACTAAATCCGCCTGCCACATGGGTCAAACCCTCAAAAAACAGGTGGGAAAGTGAAAGCTCTAGCCACGAACTTTACAACAGCGGTCATCTGTTTGAAGCCGCGGCTGCACACTTCAGGGCAACCGGGAAAAGGAATTTTCTGGATATAGCCCTTAAAAATGCGGATCTGTTGGTAGCCAATTTTGGTCCCGGGAAGCTAATGATTCCTCCGGGTCACGAAATAGTTGAGACAGGTTTGATCCAGCTTTACCAGATTACAAAAAATGCCGGGTACCTGGAGTTATCCGGGTTCTACATGGATCAACGCGGTGATTCTGCCACACACAAACTTTTCGGTGAATACAGCCAGGATCATATCCCCGTTGTTAAGCAGGATCAGGCAGTCGGACATGCGGTGCGGGCGGTATACCTCTATGCCGGAATGACCGATGCGGCTGCGATTTTTCAGGATTCGGCCTATCTACATGCTGTGAATAAGATATGGGAAAACATGGTTACGAAGAAAATGTACCTAACCGGAGGAATCGGTTCCAAACACGATGGCGAAGCTTTTGGCAAGAACTATGAATTGCCCAATTTAACCGCTTACAACGAAACTTGTGCTGCCATTGGAGATGTGTACTGGAACCATCGGATGTTTCTGCTTACCGGTGATTCAAAATATTACGACATCATCGAAAGATCGCTTTACAATGGGCTGATTTCCGGGATATCAACGGATGGCCGGAAATTTTTCTATCCAAATCCACTCGAATCTGATGGTAAATATCTCTTCAACATGGGGGCCTGCACAAGACAATCCTGGTTCGACTGTTCTTGTTGTCCTACTAATCTGATCAGATTTATACCCTCAGTCCCCGGACTAATCTACGCCACAGATAAAAATGGTCTATATGTAAACCTTTTCATCTCTAATCAAACAACTGTTTTGGTTCATGATTCGAAGGTTCAGATTTCGCAGCATTCCGGTTATCCATGGGACGGTAATGTCGATTTAATCTTGAAACCTGAGAAGAAAAGTACATTTTCCGTTAGGATCCGCATCCCGGGATGGGCCAGAAATGAGGTACTGCCTGGAAATCTTTATGGCTACCTGGGTGGTAAGGCCGAAGAATTCAGTTTAAAAATCAATGGGAAAGAGACAAAACCAGTCATTCGAAATGGATTTGCCGAAATTACCAAAGAATGGAATTCAAATGATAAAATCACGCTCAATCTACCGATGGCTGTCAGGCGCGTAACAACTGATGAAAAAGTTGTAACCAACCGCCACCAGGTTGCTTTTGAAAGGGGACCAATTGTTTATTGTGCAGAAGAGGCTGATAACATGGATAAAATGAATATAAAAAGCATTCCTGACAATGCCAGACTAAAATTGGATTCAAAAAATATTCTTTCCGGAGAAGTTAAGGTCATCAAAGTAACCGGGATTGCACTAAATCAACAAATTAACCAATTAAACTCAAAACCGGAAACAACAGATCTCACATTGATTCCCTATTATTTATGGTCGAACAGAGGTGTTGGGAAGATGAAGGTATGGTTTCCCAGATAGATAAAAAA
>JANYJT010000048.1 GCA_025358395.1 Bacteroidia bacterium | reverse complement strand
CATTGGGATCATGCGCTTTTGGGATAAAAGGGAAAAATTTTACCTGTTAATTGCCATATTTATACTTTTTGTCATCCCTTTCATTTATTATACTTTTTTTCATGACAGCATTCAAATCAGGACCATCATTTTCTGGACTACAGTTTCTTCCATAGCCTCTGTTAGCGCTTATGATCTTTACCGTATAAAAAAAGAGAAACCTGAGTTTGCCTTGACAATATGTATGTTGGTTTTTCTCTTTCATTCAGTATTTTCAGCTAGTAAAGTAATTTTACTTCTTACCGGTACTCAGATAGATTATTTAACCTCACAATCTCCGATTAACACATCATCCTACATCGAAGTATTGATCGTCTCATTGTTTTGGACATATGCCTTGATTATGATGATTAACAATCGATTGACTGTAGAAATGGAGCGTGCCAAAGTGCATTTCGAAGTTATTTTCCATACTTCTCCTGACTTAATTTTAATAACAAGTTTGGAAGAAGGGATCATTAATTCTGTCAATGATAGGTTTTATGAACTTTCCGGTTTCTCTGAAATTGAGACTATTGGAAAAAAGACAACAGAAATAAAACTGTGGAATGAAAATCAGGATCGTTCCGAATATATTTCCAGACTTACCGAACAGGGCTATTTCCTGAATTATGAGGCAAAGTTCAGAAGGAAGGATGGAAGCATCCTGACCGGACTGATCTCAAGTAAAATTATCAGATTAGGGGAGAAAAATCAATTGTTGTCTATTTTGCGTGATATCACGGATCGAAAAAAGAAAGAAGAAGAAATTCTGGCTCAGAATAATCAATTACAAATACTCAACGCTGAAAAGGATAAATTTTTCTCGATAATTGCCCATGATTTAAAAAGTCCCTTCAGTTCATTCCTTGGATTGACGGAGATAATGGCTGATGAAATACAGAATCTGCCTATTAGCGAGGTCATTCAACTGGCATCTAAAATGAGGGACTCGGCCAGAAATCTATCTGGTTTATTAAATAATCTGCTGGAATGGTCGATGATCAAACGAGGACTTACCAGTTTCCTGCCTCAATCAATGATTCTTTATCCTGAAGTACACGAGAGTGTTTTACCTTTTCTGGAATTGGCTCAAAAGAAGCAAATTAGTGTATTTCAAAACGTTTCGGCAGAAGAGATGGTATTTGCTGATAGAAATATGTTGCGGTCTGTCATTCGAAATCTTATTTCCAATGCGATAAAATTTACCCCCAATGGGGGATCCTTAACTATTGCAGCAAAAACACTTCATGACAATTATTCTCTCATTTCAATTCACGATACCGGAATCGGAATGAGTAAAGAAATAATGGATAACTTGTTTAAGATTGACAAGACCAATTCAAGAAAAGGAACAAATGGCGAGTTGAGTAGTGGCCTCGGACTATTACTTTGCAAGGAATTTGTTAACAGACACAATGGTACGATTTGGATCGAAAGTACGGAGGGTGTTGGGAGTACTTTTTATATAAAATTACCACCTAAAGTCTGTTAAAATTCGCGAATACTACTTTTCTTAACTCCCCGTCATTCATATTGAGTTTGTCACTCACGGAAGCGTAAATATTTTGAATAGAATATTTAGAAGTATCTGTCTCACAGAATATTGATTTCACAGGTATGAATAGTAGTGACCGATTTATTTTTGATGTTGGATTTATAATTGCTGTTCCTATCGAAAAGAGAAAATTGTGATTCAACAAGCGCTTTGTCAATTCAACAGTCCCATTGTAACCATGCAGAACTTTTGCCCCGGGAAAGCCGGAGGTCTGTTCAATAATTTCATCCCATGCTCTGACACAGTGGAGAACAACCGGTTTGCTCTTTTCAACCGCTTTTTTAAGATGAATTTCAAAAATGTCCTGTTGAACCTGTAATGGAACCTGGCAACTCTTATCTAGTCCGGTTTCTCCAAAGGCAATCAGATGATTGTCGCAGGCACACTCTTCCAGAATAATACTGATTTCCATACAAGAATAATAATCAGCAAACCAGGGATGAAGCCCGGCCGAATATTTACCGGTTGGCGTATGAACCTTTTCGTGGAGCATCAGGTTGTAAACTGAAACCACTTCCGGGCTTTGGAAATTTAGGTGTGTATGGAAATCAACGTATGGGCTCAATCTTGTATGAAATTGATCGTTTTTTGCTCTTTGTTACTGATCAGACATGTTTCCAGAATGCGGATGGTCATTAATGCCTCTTCCGGTTGAACCATTAATTTTCCTCCATTGCGAATGGCCTCATACAAATTGCTATAGAATTTGGAATAATTTCCGGGTATAGTTTCAAGTTTTCCCTCAAAGTGAATTCCATTCACACTGGTATTGAGCTTCCCCCAATCCTGAGGTGGCTCTTTTCCCCATCCGGGTTCGTCAGGAAGTCTGTTTATTTTGAGCATTTCTTCTTGTGGGTCAGTTGCCATTTTTATGAACGATCCCTCAGTTCCGTGTAAAATGAATTGAGGACCCATTTCTCTTACCAGGTAGGAACAGCGCAGTGTGGCATCAAAATCCCGGTAATGAAGCCGAATATCGAAATGATCTGTTGTCCTGCCACCGGTTCTCAAAACGGAAAGGTGAGCGGTTACGGCTTCCGGTTTACCGAAAAGTACCAATGCCTGATCAACAATGTGTGGTCCCAGATTGAAAAGTACTCCGGTTCGTTCATCGCCATCCTCTTTCCATGAACCTTCCCGGATGAAATTGCGGTATCGGTTGTAATGACACTCATATTCGACGATCCGACCCAGTAACTTGTTTTCCAGTACCTTCTGAACAGTCAGGAATCCGCCGTCAAGGCGACGATTCTGGTAAACTGTCATCAAAACATTGTTGCGCTTCGCGATGTCAATTAGTTTAACTGCATCTTCACTGGATTTGGCAAACGGCTTCTCGACAACGATGTGTTTTCCGGCCTCCATTGCCATTTTTGCCATATCAAAATGGAGATAATCCGGCGTATTGACGATAACCAATTCGACAACCGGATCATGCAAAATCTTCTCAAAGTCTTTTACGATAGTCGCCTGCGGGTAATATTTTTCAGAAATCCGTCTATTTCTTTCAAGTATCTTGTGAATTTTGAACTGGGGCAAGACCTTTAAAGAGGGCCCGTGAAATACCTGTCCTGACATGCCAAACGAACAAAGGGCAGTAACTATAGGTTTCATATTGTGTTCCATAAAAAAATATATATTCAATGAATCTTTACTCATAACTACTGATCGGACGGCCACACAAGGCCGCCCCCGCGGTTCTACACTCCAAACTATAAGTACTCTAAGTACTCCAAACTTCTTCTTAAAGCCACTTTTTCCTGTAAAAATAGAAAAGCATAACAATGGTTGCCACGATGCAAACACACCAGAAAAGAGCATAACCCCATTGCCATCCCAGTTCAGGGAAATACTTGAAATTCATGCCATAAACACCAGCAAAGAAAGTCAATGGAATAAAAAGCGCGGAAAAAATTGTCAGCACTTTCATAATCTCATTCAGTTTCAAGCTAACGCTGGATAGGTAGAGATCCATCATACTTGAAGTGAGGTCTCTCAAGCTATCCAGAGTCTCAATAATTTGCACGGTATGATCGTAAATGTTCCTGAAGTAAATGCGACTCTCCTCCCTTATCAAAGTGTGATCTGAACGCTCCATTTCGTTGACCAGTTCCCTGACCGGCCATATTGTTCTGCTGACATAAACCAGCCTTCTTTTCATACGGTAGATAGCCTCCTGATTGGCGCTGCCGGGATTGATTATCAACTCATTTTCGATACTTTCGATGGTGTTTCCAATGTCTTCAAGAATGAGGAAATATTGATCTATCATGATATCTGCCAGCAAGAATGCGAGATAATCACTTTTCATTTTCCTCACTCTTCCTTTGCCGGAAAGTATTCTGGTGCGAAGTGTTTCAAATAACCCGGGTTCAGTTTCGTGAAATGAAAGAACATAATTGTGGCCCAGGATGAGACTCACCTGCTCAATTGCAACATCCCTATCTTCGGGGTTTACTAATAAGGCTTTGAATACCAGGAAAATATAGTCCTCCCTTTCTTCCATTCGGGGTCTCTGGGTCGTATTGGAGAGATCTTCCAACTCCAACTGATTGATTTGAAAAATTTCCCCCAATTGAGAGATTAGATCAATATCATGAACGCCGGCTACACTGATCCACTTGATTTTCTCCGTTTTCAGAAATCTTTTTATTTGATCCGGCTCATCAATGATAAATTCTGAGGCGCCAGTCTCATCGTATTCAATGAGCTTTATAACCGGTTGCTCTGTACGGGGAATCCCAATGTACTGAACCGTTCCCGGTGGTGTATTTTTATCCGAAGCCCTTGGAACGAATTTATGAACATCTATTTTCTTGAACTTATGTTTGTTCTTCATTTTTCGGCCAATACTTCATCGAGTTGTTTTAAAATAGGATCGACTGAAATTTTGTTTCCAACTGCCCCTTCCATCCAAATTTGTGGAATCAATCTGCCTTGTTTGTAAATTCTGTCAATTTCATCGGAGAATTTCTTTCCCTTCAGATAATCTTCGATCTGGAATTCAATTATTTGACCATAGGAATAAGCTGCAAGATACAGCGGATTTGAAATCATATGCGAATAGATTGCCAGAATTGGCTGATCCCTGACTCCAAAAATGGCTGCAAAATAGTTATTCCAAACATCCCTGGAAATCTGTATGACGGCATTTTTCAGTTCTTCGGCAGTCGCGTCAGGATGACTGTACAACCATTGCCAGGTATGAATATCAACCAATCCTACGCCCATTATCTCCATCAAAGTCCAGGAGGCATCAAGGGAATTCAAATTTTTCTGGTCTTTGCTCTGCCCGGATAAGCCCAGGAGAGAGAGGTCACGACTCTGGAAAATAAATGCAAGTGCTTCAGTAAATGCTGTATTTGGAACTCCGTTAAGCATAAAATAATCTACATCATACAATGAGACTGTTTGCTCAACATTGTGACCAAATTCATGAACAGCTATATTATAACCCTTATAATCCATTCCCGAGGCTGCAATACGCGTACGCAAATGGGCCTTCTCACCTTTCATCCCGGCACCCCATGCATGACCTGAGCCTCTGGCAGGATCGACGACAATTTTGTCTGCAAGATAGGATGCCCGCTCCTTGCTCCAGCCTAATTTAACCAGCATATTTGGCATCTCTTTCTCAAACGCCTTCGGATCAGGATATTTTTTGGTGGTTAATCCATTGAGCAGCTCTTGTGGAAATTCACTTCTAGCTTTGAACCCATCATACCAGATATCAAATGGTTCCAGATTTCTACCCAAACGTTTCGAGATGATCTGGCCAACTTTTACCAGTTGGGGAGATTTAAGATATTGAATAAAAAGCGCTTCGACCTGTTCGACAGGTATCTCCATCTCTCCTGAAAATTTTCGCTTGATGAAAGTGTTCATGTCAGGCTCGTAGGGATCGATGGCCTGCTGGGCATGAAAATTGTTGAGTATCTGTTGGTATCTGCTGTTCGGTTCTGATATACTGGTAATTACCTTATTGTCCTCAGAAATTTGATTTGAATAGGGCTTCCAAATATAGACAGGATTGTTAATGACTTTAAGTGGAATTTGCTGCGAAATTATTTGTTGCATTACCGCATAAATCATCCGTTGTTTGATCAGGCCTTTTTCTTTGTCGGCATAATCGGCTTTGATCTCATCCCTTAGATTCCAGTGCGACAACAAGGACATCTTATCAGGGAAAAGCTGTGCTCCATCTTCAGTTCTCAAGGAACCCATCTGGATGTTGTATTCTGAAATGTACAAATCAGCCTCCGCACCAGCCTTGGCTACGGCTTGAGTTACTTCTGCCGGTATTCGGGAAACAAACTGGTCTCCCATTCGGACGGCAGCCCATTGTGCACGACTCCAATTTTTTCCTTCTCTCTCTTTCTCTTCCAGACTGTAAAAAGGAAAATTAAGCGCAACGACAAAAGCTATCTTATTGTTATAGAGATCATCCTGAAGGTGGGCACCTACAGAATAACCACTGAAGATTTTATCAATTTCGAGCAGTTCGCCATTGTTTAAGTCGACATTTCGTCTAAGATCCAAAGTAATTTTATTGAAATGACCACTGATGGATTCAAAATAGTCTGACAACTTTTCAGAAAGCATCGTTTTTCTTTTTGGATCACCAATGAAATTATTTGCGCAAAAGCTCACAAAATCGTTGTCTTTTCCATCAAAATTAGTCCATAATGTGGCAGCATGCCTGACACCTTTTTGAATAGCAAGTGAATTCGTTCCTCCAAATTTGAGTGTCAATGTATCAATTGCAGCCTTAATGCTGCTTTCGGCTGGTCGCAAGTTGGTCTTTTGCATGGGTTCTTTTTTCACTGGTACTGTACAAGCGGTTAGAACTACCGCAGCAAAGAGGATTAGATACTTCATGAGAATCATTTTTATTGGTAGCTACTTCAATTGTGCCCAAAATCGTGTCTGCTTTTTATTGTAGGCTGCACATTATGTTGTTATACATCCTCAGGCTTCAACAAAAATAAGGAAATATTTTTGCCGAACCGGATAATGAAACGATACTTTCAAAATGATTGACTAAATTTACTATTGAATAAAAGTACTCATGTTTGAAAATCAACTTTTACATGAAAAAAATACTATTTCTGATCGTTTTTATTTCCAGCGTATTTACATCCTTATCTCAACCGGATTTGCATAAGAACATTCTTCATTTTTATGTTGGAACCTATACCGATTTAGGCAGTGAGGGTATTTACCGGTTTGGAATTGATACAATTTCCGGAAAATTACACAGCAACGGCTTGGCCATACTCTCTGAAAATCCATCCTATCTTGTATTTAGCAAAGATGGGAAAAACCTGTTATCGGTTCGGGAGACGAGCGATGAAAGCAATCAAAGTATGGGATATATCGAACTATTTAAAGTGGATGATTCCGGAAATTTGTCTTCAGTCAACAAAGTTTCCAGTGGAGGGGCTCATCCATGTCATGTTGCCATAAATGAAGAAGGTTTGGTCTTAGCTTCGAATTACACCGGGGGTAATGTTGCCCTGATGCGCATTGAACCTTCCGGAGAGTTGTCGGAGGTTTTATCCACTGATCAGCATACAGGTCAGGGAGCTGTTATTGGACGGCAGGATAAACCGCATGTTCACAGTGCACTTTTTGAGCCTAAAGGCAAAAGGATTTTTGTGGCCGATCTCGGCATCGATCAGGTAAAAGTTTATACGATAGACATGTCCGCTTTTAAGCTGAAACCATACAAATATGCAGAGATTAAATTGCCCCCCGGAAGTGGACCCCGGCATATGGCGATTCATCCAAATGGGAAAATGCTTTTCATCGCGAATGAGTTGAGCAGCAGTGTTTCAGTGGTACAATTGCTTGAAAACGGGAATTTTAAGATTCTCGAGAGTCTTTCCACTCTTCCTTCTGATTTTCTAAAACCCAATACATGCGCAGATATTCATCTCTCACCGGAAGGCAATTTTCTATATGTTTCAAACAGAGGGATGAACAGCATCGCAATTTTTTCAGTTCTGGAGAAGGAATTCAGAATCAAGCTGATCGGTCATGAAGATACCAAAGGGGAGATGCCCCGCAATTTCACCTTAACTCCCAAAGGCGATTTTTTGCTGGTTGCCAATCAAAATACAAATAATATTGTGGCCTTCAAACGCAATATGAATACAGGCTTTCTCACTTATACCGATCAGATCAACGCCAATAAACCTGTTTGTCTGTTGTTTAAATAAAAAGCTATTAGCTATTAGCAGTTAGCTTTTAGTTTTTTGCTAACGGCTAATAGCTAACAACTAATTGCTAACAGCCTTAAAATCGATCTCAGACTTACAATCCTTTTACGACAGCCATTGCAGCTTCGTAGTTTGGCTCATGCGTGACTTCAGAAACATATTCAACATATCTTACGACACCCATTTTATCAATAACTACGGTACCACGGGCAAGCAGGCGAAGTTCCTTGATCCAGAAGCCATATTTCTGCCCAAACTCGAGGTCTTTGTGGTCTGAAATTGTCTTAATGTTTGCCAATCCTTCTGCAGCGCAAAAGCGGCTTTGGGCAAAAGGAAGATCACATGAAATTGACAAAACAACCACATCTTTTAATTGATTGGCTTCAGCGTTAAACCTTCTATTCTGAGCGGCGCATACACCTGTGTCGATGGAGGGATAAATGGCGACAACGATCGTTTTTCCTGCGACATCAGATAGTTTAAATGGGGCCAAACCGGCGCCAACTGCCGTAAATTCCGGTGCCTTATCCCCAACTTTAATCTCATTTCCCAAAAGGGTCAATGGATTACCTGCAAATGTAATTTTTACTGAACTTTCTTGCATTTTGAATTAATTTAATGTTAAACTAGAATTGCTCCATTTGTGAAAAGAAGAAGGAACCTTCAACCAATGCATTTTCATCGCTGTCCGATCCATGAATGGCATTGGCGGTGAAGGATTCTGCAAATAGCTGTCTGATAGTGCCGGGGGCAGCATTGGCAGGATTTGTACTTCCGATTAATTCTCTAAAATCGGCAATGGCATTCTCTTTTTCCAAAATTGCAGCCACAATTGGCCCTGATGACATAAAATCAACTAAGCCTTCATAAAACGGCTTTCCGGCATGAATCCCATAAAATGCTTCGGCATTTTCGCGGGTCATGTGGGTAAGCTTCATTGCTTTAATTCGAAACCCATGATCAGAGATGATTTTTAGAATTGAACCTGTGTGCCGGTTCCTTACCGCGCAGGGCTTAATCATGGTAAAAGTGAGATTCTGTGCCATTTGTAACGTTTTATTGTTTGTATTTGATTGATACAAAAGTAGAAATATTTTGTCTACCAATAGTCGTTGATAGTCCGGTAGATGCTTATTGCGATTTCAGGGTACTTGTTGTGCTGAATAAAAAAGATTAGCCTATTTTTGCACGAACGATAATAATTGATTCATGACCAATATAAACATTGAAAGTTGTCATTCACTCCTGGCGTGGATGAGTGAGAACGTCAAAAAAATTGTCATCATTACGCATGCAAATCCGGATGGTGATGCTTTGGGCTCCTCGCTTGGACTTAATTGTGTACTGCGCAAAGCCGGTTTTCAATCAACAATAGTCTATCCTACCTGGTTTCCGGAGTTGGTACCCGACCAGAATGAATACAATAACTGGATTATCTTTGATCACCACGAAAAAGAGGCAAATAAACTGATTGATGAAGCAGATATGCTTTTTTTTCTTGATTTTAATGATCTCAGCAGGACAGGTAAAGCAAGAAAGAAGCTGGAAAAGCGCTCCAAAATGGTGGTGCTTATCGATCATCATCCCCAACCCAAAGTAGAATCCCCATTTATATTTTCGGATACTAAAGTTAGCTCTACCTCGGAACTTGTCTATGATTTTGTCATCAAAATGGGGTGGGGTAGCTTCCTGAACGAAGCTGGTGCAACTGCATTGCTTACAGGAATCATTGCCGATACAGCTTCCTTTAGTCACAATGCCCGCCGTCCTGAACTTTACCAGGCCACGGCCAAATTGATCGAACTAGGCGCTGATCAGCTTAAGGTTCAGGAGTCGCTTTTTAACACCAACAGCTTGGATCGGTTGAAACTCTTAGGTTTTGCATTATCAGAAAAGATGGAGGTCTTTCCACAATATCATGCAGCCTATATTTCCCTGACAAAGGAAGAACTAAAAAAGTACAATTTTAAAATTGGTGATACTGAAGGGTTTGTGAACTATCCACTTTCAATAAAGGGCATCATTTTCTCCACTCTCTTCCTGGAAAATGAGGAGAAGATTAAAATTTCATTTCGTTCAAAAGGTGCATTTGCTGCCAATGAATTTTCCGCATCTCATTTTGGTGGAGGAGGACATCACAATGCAGCTGGTGGTGAGTCCAAACAATCCTTGACCGAAGCTGTAGATAAATGGATCTCCTTGTTGCCTCAATATGCAGCGGATTTAGAGAAGGAAAGTTCAATGGAGAGCTGATTTTTCTTGCATCCGGTTTGGCATAGGGTTAAATTTGGTTAATTTTGCGCCGATCTTCTCAAATGGAATTTCAAAAGTTGAGAAGATCATGAACATTTCGTATCCTTGTAGTCGGGTTGATTGAATACCCGGGAAACACAATAATATATTACTGATGAAGTTAGGCAAATATTCTTTTTTGATCTTGATTGTTGTAATGGTTTTAGCTCTTGCATCTTGTAACAAGACCACCAGTCAGATACAACGGGATGATGAAAAAATATTATTGGCCAAGTACATTCAAAAATTTCATTCCGGAATTTCTCCTTCATCTAGTGGTATTTACTACATTGAGACAAAAAAAGGGACTGGTGATTCTATCGTTGCCGGTAATTATGTAAAGTTATTTTACCGTGGTTATCTGATTGAAAACAAT
>JANYJT010000037.1 GCA_025358395.1 Bacteroidia bacterium | reverse complement strand
GAATTATATAACCCAGATCAATCAACGTGTTGCCTCTGTGCTTCTCCCATCTGCTGAATATTTTTGAATATTCGTCACTCCTTACTAACACCTTTGTCAAATTTCCCGAGATGAAACCAGGGGTTCTGATAGATTCAAACGCCATCGTCATCAGGACTTGGAGATAGTATTTGTTGGAATTTATTATGCCTGTCGGCAATATCCAATGTAATCTGGTCGTAGCGTGGGGTAACATTATTCTTATTTGGGAATAGCCAGATTTGCAGGAATTTTACCAGGCTATCCTTATTCTTGTTGTATTCGCTGTGATATATTCCTGAACCTGCGCTCATTACCTGCACATCCCCATGTTTGATAACAGCCACATTTCCAGTGGCTATTGTCCAGAACCCTGAACTTCCCTCAGTTATAATTTCTTTTTAGACTGCTTAGTCCGGAGATTTCAGCTGACTTTGATTCGTTCCAATATTTTAGGTAGCTAATCAGGACCATAATAATTGTCATAACTAAAATACTTCGACTTTTGGAGCACCCGCCAAAAGTGGAGTGATTTGGCTAAGAAACAGTTTTAAATACTCCGATTTATTGTGTATATCCAATGCAGACTGGTCCTTATATTCCTCATAAAATATAAACTGTGCTTCCTGACCAAAACTATTTTTGTAAAGAATATATGTGATGCATCCAGCTTCCTTATGAGTTTCATCCACTATTTTCTGAGCAAATTGAACGAATTTATCAACTGCTTCCTTTTTGATCGTAAGTCTGGCAATGACGGTTTTTTTCATGGGTTCTGATTTATTCTCTGTTGATTTTTGTTGAGCGTACGAAACGCCAGTCAAACATACAATAGCCAGCAATAAAACTAATTTTTTCATGTCTTATATTTTTTGATGTTATTACTTTTATCAAAGGTATGAAAACTACCGGTTTGTCTCAAATTTTTTAATGCTTTTGATGTAGAATCTTTTCAGTAAAAGCAAGCATCAGAGCGGAGGTTAAAAATAGAAAATGAATAATAACTTGCCACATGACATGTTCAGATTCATGATTTTTAATATTTATAAATGTTTGCAGCAGGTGAACACTTGATATGCCAACCAATGACCCGGCTAATTTTACCTTTAAAGTACCGGCATCTATTTTTTGAAGCCATTCCGGTTTATCTTCATGCTTATCGATATCCAGACGACTAACAAAAGTCGAATATCCACCAATAATAACCATAATCAGAAGATTTGCCACCATAGTAATATCGACCAAAGTAAGTACTCCAAGCATTAATTCCACCTCAGTAATTTTATTTATGACAGTACACAGATGAAGCAATTCGACTAAAAATTTATAGGTGTATAACAAACCACCTATAATGAGACCTGCATATAGAGGCGCTTGTAACCACCGGCTCAAGAAAATAAATTTCTCAAATACTGTTTCAATTTTGTTGCTCATATTTATTATAATTTAAATCAGGTATTTAATCAAAACAAAACTTCCGATTAATAATCCTATGGAACCCACACACTCTTTTTATATTCCATTCGCAGAACTTAAAAAGTTTTCATTGGGATAATGCAAAAGCCCGATCAACTGTCAGATAATTCTGACAGAAGTCACTATTAAAATTAAAAATAGGATTTTCTATTTAGGAATATTTTGGAGGCTTCCAGCTAGAAAAGGATAACTCATTAAATAAAAATGAGTCTTTGGAAATAGAAATGAGAATCAGTTGTTTATCAACATTCGAAGTTGTCTGAACCTGAATAATATGGTCATTTTCAAAAGAATCAATTTTTGAAAATATATTATTATCCTCGTTTTTTTGTTCGGAGGAAGTTTCAATATTACAAATTACAGGATGAGAATAAGTAAAAACTTCAAGCCCCAGACAAAGAAGTATTGTTATCAGAAAAAGCAGACGGATTACTATATATTTTGATCCTTTCATTGTTGGTGAAAGTAATCTTTTGGAGAGATTTTATTTAAAAATCAATGTTAAAGAATAATTAAAATTAATTTGATAATTACCTGTCAAATGGAAAGCTCTCCCTTTATGTCCTATGCATAAGAATAATTTATCTCCAGGCTCCGAGAATCATCCCGGCAATTCCCAGCCCGATAACCATGTAAAATCCGTCAATGAGCCATAAGGTTACAGAACGACGCTGGTAAAGATAATTGACTCCCATTGCCATCATTGAGAAGAAAAATCCGGTAAATGCACCATAATGTAGTCCTTTTAACATGCTGACATCTTCAGGTTTGTGAGAGTTAATAACGAAGTTCAATGCCCATACCATGAAAAGCATCAGGATAAAACTGAGGCCAAATACCATTACCAGATTCCTTTTTGTAACGGTTTCTTCTTTGAATTCAACCTCTTTTTGCCAGATTTTACCGAACAATACCGGACTATACCAAAGTGCACCAAGCACCCAAAGGGCGAGTGTGCCTAGCAGCACAGCCCATACATTGATGAAAGGATAATTCACAAGTAAGAGATTTAAAGATTAACTTTTAATATCTTAATACGTAGCTTTTAGGATAAGGTTTTAATTCACCCTTTATTCTTCTCATTTAGGATCTGATGGAATTCAATCGGCTTCAAAGAAAACTATTAACTGATGAAAGGCAGATGTTTACTGCCATCCACCTCCCAGGGCTTTGTATATATTGGTTACTGAATTGAACTGTGTTTTCTTCGCCTCGATCAACTCCAGCTTGGCTCCCAAAGCGTCTCGCTGGGCCATCAGGACTTCCAAATAGTTAGCCCGGGCAGATTTAAACAAGTCGATTGAGATATCTACAGCTTTAGCAAGAGCCTCGGCTTCTTTGGATTTTAAGTTGAAGGTTTCTTCTGAGTGTCTGATGTTCGATAATTCGTTTGAGACTTCCACAAATCCGTTTAAGATTGATCTCTGGTAGTTGAACAATGCCTCTAACTGGTATGCATTTGCGGTATTAAACTCTGCCTTGATTGCACTTCGGTTAACCAATGGAACCGCCAGGTCACCGACGATTGAATAGATCAGAGATTGTGGAGTCGTAAATAAATAGGAAGTTCTGAAAGCCTGAAAACCAAGTGATCCCGTTAGATTCAGTGAGGGATAGAATGCTGCCTGTGCAGCCTTGAGATCACACTTTGCAGCAATTAACTCCAGTTCTGCCTGTTTAATGTCGGGTCTGTTTTTTAACAGCTGAGCCGGAATACCAACATGAATGGTCTTTGGCATTTGGGAGGTAAAACTAGCCTGATCGCGGGCGATTTTTTGTGGAAATCGGCCAAGAAGTGCATTAATCTTGTTCTCATTCTCGGCTATTAGCCGGAGTAATTCCAACTCCAGGCTTTGCGAATTATAGAGTTGCGCTTCGAATTGCTTTACTGCCAATTCATTGGCTACTGCAGCTTCTTTTTGGATTTTGACGATTTCCAGTCCGGCTTTCTGAAGCTGAATGGTCTGACGGATAATCTCAAGTTTATTATCCAAAGCGAGCAATTCATAATAGGTATTGGCCACTTCTGCCACCAGATTGGTTATCACGAAATTTTTCCCTTCTACGGTACTCAAATATCGGGATACAGCTGCTTTTTTGGAGTTGCGAAGTTTTCCCCAGATATCGGCCTCCCAACTGGTTTGCAGCCCCAGCATATAATCATTCAGTGGACTGGGAACAAGGCTTCCCGGGGTAATATCCGCAGATGAGTCACCTGCACCCTGGGAGGTGTATTGGCCAACCTTAGTTTTTCCGGCTGATCCAACTCCTGTCACAGTCGGGAACATTTGTCCGCTTTTAAGGCGCACATTGTTTTTGGCCACTTCAATCTCCTGAAAGGTCATCATCAGATCGAGATTCTTTGTGATGGCTGTATCAATCAGGGAGATGAGATTCTGATCAGAAAAAAAATCGCGCCACTTTAATTGCGACGTATTGGTGGTGTCTTTTAAATCGTTATATGCCTGAGGAATTACCCGGCTATTTATAGACTGCATACCTGATGGGGTTTTACAACCACTAAAAATGATACAGCTTAATAAAATCCCTATGGGACCCCAAGATTTCATTCTACTCATCGTATTAGTTTTCTTCAGTTAAAGGTCTCTCGTCTTCGTCTTCAATGATTGGGTGTTTTTCGGAAATAGTTCCAAAGATGTAGTACAATCCCGGCACAATAAGTACTCCAAAGAGAGTTCCAAACAACATCCCGCCTGCCGCAGCTGCTCCAATGGTTTTATTTCCAATCGAGCCGGGACCTGTAGCCAGA
>JANYJT010000017.1 GCA_025358395.1 Bacteroidia bacterium | reverse complement strand
GAAGTGCCATATCTATATTTTATTTTTTAATTGGATATACAATGCATACTAGAATTATATGCTCAATGTTTCGGGAAGGAAGAGGATTTAACAATTTGCTAATATGCTAATGTGCTAATGTGCTAATGTGCTAATTGGGATTTGTTCGAAAAAAATAATCCTTTATGCATTTGATTTTCGAAAATGTCTCTGCAAGGAACTGCTTTTTCTAATTAGCACATTAGCACATTAGCATATTAGCAAATTGTTAAATCCTCTTCCTTCCCGAAACATTGAGCATATAATTCTAGTATGCATTGTATATCCATTTAAAAAATAAAATATAGATATGGCACTTCTTGAAAAATTGAACAAACGTTACGCAACTAAGAAATTTAATGCAAACAAAAAATTATCAGCAGATGAGCTTTCCACCTTGTTGGAAGCGATCAGGTTATCTGCTTCTTCTTATGGTTTGCAGGCTTACAAAGTACTGGTCATTGAAAATGAAGCAATCCGTAAACAACTTCGTTCGGCAGCCTGGGATCAGTCACAAATCACAGATGCTTCCCATTTGCTTGTTTTTGCCGTTGATACAAATTTTGATGAAAAGGGCGTTGATAGCTTCGTCGACCTGACTGCAAAAACCCGCAATATAGATTCCAGCTCACTTAGTGGCTATGCAGATATGATGAAAGGTTCTTTCAAACGTCCAAAAAATGAATTGCAGGCGTGGCTATCCCGTCAGGTATATATTGCCTTGGGCTTTGGACTCGTCGCTGCAGCTGAGTTGGATATTGATGCCTGCCCAATGGAAGGATTTGATAATGCAAAATTTGATGAAATCCTTGGATTGGAAGAAAAGGGTTTAGCTTCTGTTGTTATTCTTGCCGTAGGCCAACGTTCAGATGATGATGGTTACCAACATCTTGCGAAGGTAAGGCGCAACAAAGAAGAGCTCTTCATCAACATCTGATCTTTTAAAGAATACTGATTATTAGAAATCCCCTTTGGCAATTCCGAAGGGGATTTTCTACTTATCATACAATCAATCCATCCAACAAATCCGAATCTTATACTCCTTTCATAATATTCCAAATCCAATTTACCAGGATCAAGACTATCATAGGAATAGCCACCCATTTACGACGTATGGTATCTTCAAAAAGTCTAAAAAAAGAATAAAGAGTATCCTTCTTCCGAACCATATCAAAGAAAATCCAAAATGGGAAGGTTACGAGACACGAAAGCATCAAAAATCCAAGAGGATTCAAATACAACCCTCCTGCAATATCTCCATGTATCAATGCAAGTACAGATCTTGTCGAACCACACGATGGACACGGGATATGAAGAAAATGCCTGATGAGGCACACATCATAGCTGCTGGCTATCTCTTCGGGCTTTAACCTCCCGTTCAAAATCAACCAGATATAACCCACCAAACAAGCCAGTGATAAAAAAAGGTAGAATTGATTGCGCTTCAAAGACATCAATAAATCGCCATCATCAGCTTTTCCGTATTCTTTCTGCGGGTAATTCCCATAATCATGACCCAGTCGACCAAAACCCAAATTCCGAGTCCTCCGCAAGTGAGCAGCTTGGCTACACCTAAACCTATGTCCCCCAGCATAAAACGGTCGACAGCCAATGGACCGGTGACCAGGGAAACGATTAAGATAATTACCGGATCATCGAACTGCATAAATTGCAACATTCTCCACTTAGATTCATCCATGGCCAACAATCGCTCTCTAATTTGAAACATTTGATGACCACATTAGCACATTATTTCTTTACCCTATCTTTGAATACTTTTTCAAATTTTTCAAATTTTGGCTGAATGACAGCCCTGCAATAAGGTTCACTTTTGTGTAATTTATAATATTCCTTGTGATAATCTTCTGCCGCATAAAATTTACCAACTGGCTCCACTTTGGTAACAATAGGCCGATCAAAAACCCTGGATTCGTTAAGTGACACTATAATAGCCTTGGCAATCTCCTCCTGCGATTTTTTGTGATAAAAAATTACTGACCTGTATTGTGTTCCCACATCATCTCCTTGTCTGTTAAGTGTAGTGGGATCATGAACGGTGAAGAAGACTTTTAAGATTTCTTCTGTACTTGTCTGATGCGGATCAAATACAATCTCAGCAACCTCAGCATGACCGGTTTCACCACTGCAAACCTCCCGATAAGTAGGATTGGGTAATTTACCACCTGAGTATCCGGAGGTCACTTTTTCTACTCCTTTTAAACTGTTGTAGATGGCCTCAATGCACCAGAAACATCCCCCACCCAAAGTGATGGTATCCATTTGGGCTAATTTGCCAGTTTCCAACGCTGCAACATCGGGCTCAAAATCCAATGCAATTGAATTCATGCAATAACGCTTCCCGGTAGGTTTGGGACCATCATCAAATAAATGGCCAAGGTGGCTACCACAGCGCCCGCAAAGGGCTTCGGTACGATTCATGCCGAAACTATGATCTTCATGGAATGTTATGCTCTTTGGATTTATCTGTTCAAAGAAACTGGGCCATCCGCATTCACTGGCAAACTTGGCATCCGAACGAAACAATTGAAAACCGCATGCAGCACAATAATAAGTACCTTTTCCGGTAAAGTCCCAATATTTCCCGGTGAAGGATCTTTCAGTCGCCTTATTTCGGGCTACTTCATACAAACCTTTGGGAAGCACACGCTTCCATTCTGCATCAGAAACATTTAATTTTGTTTGATCAGTTCTGGAATAATAAGGATTTCCTGACTTTTTATCGTTGGAAGCGTTCATTTTAGAAATTTTTGAGGATGTTGTAACTATATAATTCTCTGATTCATGCCTTACAACAGGTGTTGCATAACTATCACAGGTAAGCGAGAGTCCCAGGCTAATCCACAAGAACAGCGCGTATAAAAAAGATTTATTGTTCATAATTTCATTAGACTTTATGAACATTTTACGGTTAAAACTTTAACAGGTTTTATTCCTGATGCACCTTTTTGATTTAGAAACAGTAATTAACTACTGATATCCGGATTAAATGAGTTTGGCTAATGCATTTCCACAAAATACTGCGATCAATCCCAGGAATACACTTAATCCGGTGTAAAGTGCAAAATAGAAGAAATTGCCGTCTCTTATCAAAGTCACATTTTCATTGGCGAAAGCAGAAAATGTTGTAAAACCGCCACAAAATCCTACCGTTAGAAAAATTCGCCACTCATCGTTGATCAAATTCGTCCTTTCAGAAATACCAAAGATCAAGCCAATCAGCAAACAACCAAGCAGGTTGACAACCATGGTACCAAAGGGAAAACCAGATACAATACTGTTTTGAACAATTTTCGAAGTGAGATATCTTGCTATTCCTCCAAAAAAACTTCCGGAACCAATGATGAACAATGTTTTAAGCA
>JANYJT010000091.1 GCA_025358395.1 Bacteroidia bacterium | reverse complement strand
GGCACACCGTTTGCATTCCTGCCAAAAGTTCGGAAGAAGCATTAAATCTTCAAAAATCAAGATCGGAAAATGTCCTCATGCTGAATGGGAAATGGAAATTTTACTTTGCCAATACGCCTGAAGGAACGCCAAAAGATTTCTATCTGCCAAAGTACAATGACAAGGGATGGTCAGATATAATTGTCCCATCCAACTGGGAGATGCAGGGCTTCGGTGATCCGTTGTTCCGAAATGTTACCCAACCATTTCATGCAAATCCTCCTTTCATTCCCCGTGAATACAATCCGACCGGTTCATACCGTAGGACATTTACCATCCCTGCAGGCTGGAAAGGAAAACCCATCTATCTGCGAATGGAAAAAACGGCTTCTGCCTCATTCGTCTGGATCAATGGGAAAGAGGTGGGCTACAACGAAGGGGCTCAGGAACCTGCCGAATATGATGTATCAGAATTTGTCAGGGCCGGTGAAAACACACTGGCGGTAAATGTTTATAAATATTCAGATGGAGTCTATCTTGAATGCCAGGACTATTGGCGCCTGGCTGGGATCTTCGACGATATTTGGATGTATGCCACACCTGAGGTTCATCTTTTCGATTGGGTTGCGAGAACAGATCTGGACGAAAATTATGCGGATGCTACCTTGAAATTGCAAATTGCAGCATCCAATCGTTCCAGGAATACCAAATCCAACTTCAAAATTCGAACCTCCCTTCTGGATGAAAACAAGGCAGTTGTGAAGACCTTCTTATCCGATGCATTTTCGGTTGAGGCGGGTAAAAACCAAGTTGTTCAACTCTCCACCAACATCACAAATCCGAAAAAATGGTCGGCCGAGGCTCCAAACCTCTATCATTTGACCATGGAACTGATCAATGCCGGGGGCAAAACGGAAGAGGTAATAGCAGGCCGGATTGGTTTCAAAGTTACGGAAATCCGCAACCAGGTTTTTTATCTGAACGGCAAAGCCATCAAGCTGAATGGCATCAACAGCCACATGCAACATCCGGAAACGGGTCATGCCATGGACGAAGCCACCATCCGCAAAGATTTCGAAATACTGAAGCAGTTCAACATCAATTGCGTCCGTACCTCCCATTATCCACCGGTATCCAGGTACCTGGAACTTGCTGATGAGTATGGCTTGTATGTGATTGATGAAACAGGGGATGAGTCGCACGCAACAGAATATGTCTCAAAAAATCCCGAATGGGAAGCCATGTACCGTGAACGGGCCCGAAAAATGGTGCTTCGTGACAGAAATCATCCCTCCATCTTGTTTTGGAGCGCGGGCAACGAAAGCGGCGAAGGGCAAAACATCTGCGCCGTCATCAACGAAGGCAGGAAATACGATTCTACAAGATACTGGATGTACGGAGGCAACGCATTTGCTCATCCGTGCGAGGAGATAATCGGCCCACGGTATCCAACGCCTTTTGAGTTAAAAACGGAAGTTGGGATGGTGACTGAGAAGGAAGATCCCCGTCCTTCGTTTATGGACGAATACCTTTCCGTTGCCGGGAATGGCGGCGGCGGACTGGACGACTACTGGGATGTGATCTACAAGTATCCACGAATTATGGGAGGCGCTATCTGGGATTTCGTTAGTCCCGGATTACGCGAGCCTATCCGTAAACTGGTCGATTCTTCCGGCAACAAGGTTCCGGCACACATCATGGGTCGGGCTAAAATTGTTGAAGGGCACCAGGGGAAAGGAATAGACCTGAACGGTCACGACCAATGGGTGGAAGTTTATCAGGACAAAAATCCGGAAATAGCCGGAAAGGAATTAACCCTTTCACTTTGGGTGTTTCCACGAAATCTGATGAGCATGGGAGGTACCATTCTCACCAAAGGGAACAACCAGTTTGGTTTGCAGCAAGTGGGGAAGGACTCTATCGATTTCTTTTTGTACACTTCAAAAAGAGTGTCTGTCCGGGCAGCTTTGCCAAAGGGTTGGGAGCAGAACTGGCACCATTTGGCAGCTGTTTACACCGGGAAATCCATGGCAATATTTATCGATAACAAAAAGCTGGCCGAAAAAACTGCTAGTGGCAATCTTACAAATTTTCCTTTTCCGCTTAACATCGGACGAAATGCGGAGTTGCATGGTCAGGAAACAAATGTTTATCTGTGCGATGCAGTAATCGATCAGGTGGCCGTTTTTTCCAAAGCAATGGATGTAAATGATCTGTTCCTTTCTAAGCCGGACTTGAAAAATAGTGCTGCTCTCTGGCTGGATTTCGAAAATGAACAAAATGAGGGACAATTCTTTAGTTACGGGATTGGTGCGCGAACATACGGATCCATCTGGCCAGACCGTGTTCCTGAACCCGAGATGTGGCAAATGAAGAAATCTGCCCAGCCGGTTTCGGTGAAATGGAGCGACAAGGAGAAGATGGAGGTTGAAATACGCAATCGTTATTTTTTTACCTCCTTGAAATCGCTCGATGCAAGATGGAATCTGGAAGAGAACGGAATTTCAATAGCATCAGGCAAATTGGATGCTAAGTCGAATCCGCAGGAGCGGGAAATTGTAAGGCTGCCAATCACCGAGCCTCAGATCAAAGCGGGAGCGAGCTACCTCGTCACCATCAGTTTTCATTCGAAAGCTGAGACAAAATGGGCGCCGAAAGGCTTCGAAATAGCCTGGGACCAGTTGGAATTGCCATGGGAGGTGCCTTCAGCGCGAGCCCCGGCTGCTCTACAAACCAAATCCCTCAAAGTGGACGATTCCGAGGGCAGGTTAAAAATTACCGGAACAAATTTCGAATACACTTTCAGCACAGTAGATGGTAGATTAAAGTCACTGAAATCCAATGGTAAAGAGTTTCTCAAACAAGGTCCGCAGTTAAATGTCTGGCGTGCTCCGCTGGCCAACGAGCAGGACGACTGGACCACCTATTCGGTCAATGTCATACCCAAAACGGAAGGATATGGGAACTGGATTTCATCTTCCTGGTATGCGCTAGGTTTGGACAAGATGAGATACACACTTGAAACTTTCGGGCATGAAATGAAGAATGAGCAGGTAGTCATTCATACCCATGAAGTTGTCCTTTTTGGCAATAGCAATAATTCCGGTTTTGAAAATGATATGATTTACACCATTTTCCGGGACGGTACCATTGAGATAAACCATACCATCAACCCAAGCGGGAAGATGCCGGTTTGGTTGCCCCGGATAGGAACGAGCTGGATCCTTGATCAGGATCTGAAACAGGTTGGCTGGTTTGGCCGCGGACCCCGGGAGAACTACCCGGATCGTAAATCAGGCTACCGGATTGGCAACTATCAATCCACTGTCGAAGAGATGTTTGTTCCCTATCTCCTGCCCGAAGATTGTGGCCTGAGAACCGATAACAAGTGGGTGAGATTTTTGAACGGCGATGGTTCCGGACTGGAATTTTCATCCCTGCAACCATTTAATTTCAATTGCTACAACTATACCACCGAAAATTTATCGAAGTCAAAATATACCTATCAGTTAACAAAATCAGATGGGATTACCTTTAACTTTGACTATCAGACCACCGGTGTTGGTTGCACTGCCAGGGCGGTTTTCAATAAATACCGGACCATCCCTCAGTTTATTCAGTTTACAAGTTTTCTCAAACCAATAAACAAAAACTAGGTCACTAAATTTTTTCATTTGCAAAACTTCCTGCAAGTATGAACGTATACAAGCCGGGTTTTAGGTTCATCGGTTAGCTGATGTGATTGGTTTTTCGCAACTTTGGCCCATAAAAGCAAGAACAGATTAACAGAAAATGGCCGACAAAATTGGAGTAATGGAACCTGCCGGGAAAACTAAGAAGCCAAATATTTTCGCCGTATTAAAACCGTACAGACCGATGATTTTCAGTCTGATCGGTTTTGCCCTGCTGAGCAATACGGCAAATCTGGTGATTCCAAAAATCATTTCTCACGGGATAGACGACTTTTCAAAAGGAATATTCTCCTACCGGGATATTGTCCTTGAATTTCTCGTTGCCGCACTGATCGTATTCCTGTTTTCTTTTCTCCAGGGTCTGTTGCAGACCTTCGCTTCTGAAAGAGTGGCACGAGACCTCAGAACCCGGCTTGCCGATAAAATATCCCGGCAGAGTTATGCTTTCATTCAGGTGGCTAACCCTTCAAAATTACTCACCAATCTTACCTCCGACATTGATTCGGTGAAGTTGTTTGTCTCCATGGCCATCGTGTCGCTTGCATCTTCAATTTTCATTATCATCGGGGCAACCATCCTTCTGCTTTCCATCAATTGGAGACTGGCCTTGTCTGTCATGACGATTATACCCATCATAAGCGGAGCTTTTTACTTCGTCTTCCGAAAGGTAAAAGTGCTCTTCAAAAAGAGCCGCGAAGTAATCGACTGGCTCAACAAAGTCATCAATGAAAGTATCCTGGGGGCTGCTTTGGTTCGCGTATTGAATTCACAGACGCTGGAGTACAATAAATTCCTGGATGCCAACACCCAGGCCAGAAATTTGGGAATGTCCATTCTCAAACTTTTTGCTACCCTCATACCTATCGTCGTTTTCGTGAGTAACCTTGCTTCCCTGACTATTTTGGCACTCGGAGGCCATTACGTCATCACCGGAGCCATGTCATTGGGCGATTTTGCGGCTTTTAACTCTTATCTGGTTATCCTGATTTTTCCGATCATCGTGATTGGGTTCATCAGCAATTTTGTGGTGCAAGCCTCCGTATCGTATGGAAGGATATGTGAAGTTCTTGATGCTGAAGAAACACGTGATACCGGTACCCTGGAAACCCTTTTGCTTGGCAATATTGAGTTGCAGAATATCTCATTGTCCTATGGCGACAAACCGGTTTTAAAAGAGGTCTCCCTTGAATTGAAAGCCGGAACCAGGACCGCTGTGATTGGTCCGACAGCCGCCGGGAAGACTCAAATGCTCTATCTCATCACCGGACTTACTCTCCCAAATGAAGGATCTGTCCTTTTTGATGGGGCCAACATCAATGATTATAACAAAGAGACTTTTCAGCATCAGATCGGATTCGTATTTCAGGATAGCATTATCTTCAACATGAGCGTTCGGGAAAATATTGCCTTCAACGAAAAAGTAACAGAAGAATCGATGTCAAAAGCTATCGCGACCGCGGAGTTGCATGATTTTGTTGACTCTCTGCCAAAGGGATTGGATACCGTTGTGAGCGAACGTGGCACCTCCTTATCCGGCGGGCAGAAGCAGCGTATTATGCTTGCACGGGCGCTTGCTCTTAACCCAAAAATATTGTTATTGGACGACTTTACAGCACGTGTCGACAACCAGACAGAAGAGAAAATTCTTGACAACGTGGCCCGAAATTACCCCGGGATAACCTTGCTTTCTGTAACACAAAAGATCGCTTCAGTGATAAATTACGGACAAATCATCTTGCTTGAAGAGGGAGAAATTCTTGCTCGTGGCACCCATCAGTCTCTTTTGGACAGTTGTCCGGAATATGTTCAAATTTTCAATTCCCAACGCAGCACCAATTTGTATGAGTTATAACCTCAATCTAAAAATAGAGCAGCAGGCGAACCGGAAGGTTACAACATCTACGACCATCAGGCAGTTGCTGGCATTGATGGGAGAGGAGCGGAACAATCTTTTCGTTGCCATGTTTTTTATCTTTATCAATGCAACGTTGAACCTTGTAGGCCCATTTTTGATTGGTCATGCAGTAGACAATTTTGTCGTAACCAAACAATACGATGGAGTAATTCACTATTCAGTGATTTTGTTTTGTGTTTTTGTCGTCGCAATGGTTAGCGGATACACACAGACACAGCTGATGGGTCGCGTTGGTCAGCGAATGCTTTTTAATTTGAGAAATTCTGTTTTCAACAAGCTGCAGGATTTACCGATCGATTTCTTCAATCAAAACAAATCCGGCGACTTGATTTCCCGAGTGAACAACGATACGGATAAAATCAATCAATTTTTTTCGCAGTCGCTGGTACAGTTTATCAGCAGCATGTTCACCATGCTGGGGGCAGGAATATTCCTTTTATCCATTAATTTGGAACTCGGACTGGCAGCATTGGTTCCTGCGTTAGTCCTCTGGTTTTTTACCAAGGGTATTTCACCTTGGGTAAAAGCCCGTAATGCAGTTAACATGAAAAGCACAGGCAGTCTAAGTGCGGAAATCCAGGAAAGCCTGAATAATTTTAAAGTAATAGTCGCCTTTAACCGTCGCGATTATTTTAGGAAACGATTTGATGAAGTCAACCGGGAAAACTATCAAAGTGCAGTCAAAGCAGGTATTGCGAATAACATGTTTACACCGGTGTATGGATTCTCGGCAAGTATTGGTCAGATGGTTGTACTGGCTTTTGGCATTTATCTCATAACTGCCGGTCAGTTTTCGGTTGGACTACTGATTAGTTTTTTGGCCTACATCAGCCAGTTTTACAACCCCTTGCGGCAGATAGCCGCTCTTTGGGCGAACTTCCAGGTGGCTTTGGCAGGCTGGGATCGCATATCCCAGATTCTCGTACTGGAAAATAATCTGGTTGTCATCGAAAAGCCCATCCGCGAAGAGACTTGTTGTTTGGTTTCGTTCCGCAATATTTCCTTTTACTACAATGCCGGAAATGAGATTTTAAAGAATGTAAGTTTCGACCTGGAACGTGGCAAAACATATGCTTTTGTTGGCCCTACCGGCGGAGGTAAAACGACCACTGCCTCGCTGATGGCTCGTCTTTATGACCCCACTGCCGGACAGATTTTCTTTGATGGCGTGGACATCCGCTCGATGGATCCTGCTGAAAGAACCTCCTCAATTGGCTTTATCCTTCAGGAGCCCTTCCTTTTCAGCGGTACCATCCGTGACAACATCCTTTATGGGAATGTCCGTCTGAAAGATGTAACCAGCGAAGAGCTGATGAAGGTGTTGACAGAATCCGGCCTGAACGGTCTTCTCGAGCGTTTCGATGGTGGACTTGAAGCCGAAATAAAATCCTCAGGCGATGGGATCAGCCTGGGACAAAAACAACTGATCGCCTTTATCCGGGTTGTGTTAAGACGTCCTAAATTATTGATTCTGGATGAAGCTACTGCTAATATCGATACGGTTACGGAACAATTGCTTGGAGATATTCTGAATAAGCTACCTGAGTATACCACCCGTATCATCATTGCCCACCGGTTGAATACCATCGAGAACGCCGACGAGATATTCTTTGTGAATGCCGGATCAGTGACAAAGGCCGGTTCATTTCGTGATGCGGTCGACCTTCTTCTCCACGGCAAAAGGGAAAGCTAAACTTTTCGGGAGACCTCAATATATTTTTTCGCTATTTGTTCATCCTAAAATTATTTTTAGATTTGATGAAATTAATCTTTGCATTAGTTTGATCAATCTATCATTTCATTTTCTAATTACCTAACAATGATGTTTATGAAGAAAGTCGCCTTAATTTTATTTGTCGCCCTAATTTCCGGGACACTTTTTGCTCAGGAGTCTGTCAAATTACAGAATGCCGGCAACGATGCGCTGAATGCAAAAGATTATGCGAATGCACTTGTCAATTATGAAAAGGCAATGGCCGTTTGGGGAACTGCCAGGCCTGATTCTGTCATGTTTTACAATTGTGGATACTGCGCTATCCAGGTAAAGGATTATGAAAAGGCAATAAAATATTACAACCTGGCAGCGACTCACAACTACAAAGCCGCGGATGCCATGCTTAAAATAGCGCTCATTTATAAATTTCAAAAGAACAATGATGCTTATTTGAAAGTGATCAATGAAGGTATCGCGAAATTTCCTGAAAATGCGAATTTTAAAGTTGAGCTCTCCAAAACTCATTTTATGGAAGGAGTTGGTCATTACAACGCCGGCAATGGATTGTTAAAGGGAGCTGTTGACAAGATCAACGCAAAAAAGTTTAAAGATGCCAATGATCCCGGTTACAAGGCAGAAATTGCCAAAGCCAGGAAAGAATTCAGTGATGCAGTTCCATCCTTCGACAAAGCCATTGAACTTAATCCAGCCGACGCGAAAGCCCTTGAGTTAAAGGCTGCCTGCGAAAAACAGGTCAAAGCGTTGTAGTTTTTTGGAACGCTAATAACTTTTCCAAAGTTGGATAACTTGCCCGTGTCTGTATCAAAGTTTGAAACTTTGGAAAAGTTATTGACGATATGAGAACCTATACTTCCAGGGACAGGGTGAAGGCTGCGATGAACCTCCGGCAACCGGATCGGGTTCCGTTGATGTGCCAGTTTAGCATCGGGAGCATGATGACGCTCCTGGAAGCCAATCCGGTAGAGTTCTGGTACAATAAAAATGTCTTTGCGGATGGTTTGGTACACTTGTGCAGGATGTTCCGGTTTGATGGAATCCTGGTAAGCCTTCATGGTCATTCAGACTTATGGAAAAAGGATCTTCTGAGTTATGAGGAGATAAAGGATGGCGTTTGTCGATTGGTCTATCCGAACCGGACAGAGCATCACTCCCGCACTGATTTGCCTATGGTTGCCTTCAATCAGGAAAAGAATTTTCCGGCTATCGAGGATTTTGATGTCGATAAAGAGATCTCTAAGCAGATTAGCTATATTCCTGTTTCCCACAATCTTTACTACAACCTCAACCAGAATGATCTGTTTGATATTTTTGATCTAATTCATGCCAAAGTTGGAGTTTCCTTGTCGGTTCATGGAGAAATCACCTCACCGTTTGACTATTTCCTGGATCTTTTTGGCTACGAAAATGGATTAGTTGCCTTGATTATGGAGCCGGATAAATGTAAATCCATCCTGCAAAGATTTACGGTTGGGTTACTGGATTTGGCTGTCAAAATGTGTGACAAACCCATCGATGCCATCAAAATCTCCTCCCCCTTCGCGGGGATGGGATTCATCTCTTCCGATCAGTACATTGAATTTGTTTTGCCTTTTGAACGTCAAATCATTGAAGCCATTCGGGCCAGGGGGGTGCATGCTTACATACATACTTGCGGGTCTGTCAACGATCGATTAGAGATTATGAGGGAAAGCGGAACCTCCGGACTGGAATGTCTGGACCCTGTTCCGGTTGGCAATGTGGATCTTGAAGATGCCTTTGCACGTGTCGGGAATGACCTATTTATCAAGGGAAACATCGATTCTGTCAATACACTTCTTTATGGCAGCGATGACAAGGCATCATCCGATGTAAAAAGGATTTTAGATACCGGAATGCATAAGGGCAAAGGGTTTATTCTCAGTACGGCTTGCTCAATTGCACCGATGGTGACCAAAGATCGGTTGATTATGCTTTCGCAATTGATTGATGAATTCGGACAATACAATCAATAATCCTCCCGGTAAATTTACGGATCAGCACACCCCAAATCAACCTGAAAACAGCGATAGACTGCCGGAAATTTTGGGCAGAAAATATTTATTTAAAATTTGCGATGCTAAAATTTTCCATGTTGGCATTTGTATACACAACAGGTGCCATGGCTTTTATGCCCACTGTTGGATAAAAAACCACTTCACCTATTTTCGTAAATTCCTTGAAAACAAACGGCAGACCCTGCGAATAAAAAAAATCAGGCTTGTCTGTCAGCTGAAAATGCAGATGCGGACACATCGAATTGCCTGAATTTCCGCATAAACCAAGCGGCTGTCCTTCCGAAACGGCATCCCCGGCTTTTACCATGAATTTGTTTGGCACACAATGCGCATATACAGCGTAACAACTTCCTCCAATATCCAGAATCAGGTAGTTGCCGGCATATTCATCCGCTGTTTTTAATGGCATATCCCTCGCATCGCCCGAATTCTCCGGCCTGCCGTCGGCCAGGTGAACCACCTTGCCCGAAGCTACGGCATAGAGGGTATCTTTGTAATTAAAATAAGATTCATTCTTTTTGGGATCTCCCAAGGAAGAATCAACCATCTTATCATCGGTCTGCTGCGTATCAAACGCGAATTTCTCACTCGTGTAGATACTTCCATCAATGAATGCCGCATACCAGTAATGATAATCAAGGGATGACTGGTTGTGGTAAATCCAGTATTTTCCCTTGTGCGGGGAGGAAATCAATCGCGGAGATTCTCCTGTTCTGGGTTGAAAAGTTCCACCTTCAAATATCACCTCTTTGTGTTGAAGCGTATCCCTTAAAATGATCTTGTGCGAGATATTTGCAGGAGGGGTCTGGTTCAAAGGGATAGGTACCTGGATGGAGAAATAGTACTTGTCCAGTTTACTAACTTTTACTTCAGTACTTTGAGGAAGGGGATCCTTGTAAATTACGGGGAAATCAGATGCCTGGAAAGTAATGATTTCAGCTCTCGAATCCTTGTTGAAAATCACAATGCGCTGAAGGTACAGTCCCTCCTTTTCATATTCCCAGGTCTTTAGCATATAGCAAATCCTCAGGTATTTTTCAGTCTTGTAAGGGATATAATTTTGGTCGATGCCAATGTATCCTGAATATTGGTCATTCGAATCTGATTCCTTCTTACAGCCGGACAAAAATGAAATGCTAACCAATAGAATAAGACAACAAGAGAAATTTCTCATACAGGATTTACTTGGTGATTAGTTCTGTTTATGCATAGATAACAAGGCAGAAAGATGATTGTTTTGTTACATTGGAATAATTTGCATTAAATTTATGGCAAGTTTGTGTTGCACATGAAATGAGATGATTACTTTTATCCTTTCAAAGCATTAAACTTTTATAATACTTAATAATAAAACCCATGAAAAACAGACGAGAATTCTTAAAAATTTCAGCTGTAGGATCTGTTGGTATGATGCTTGTCGGATCAGCCAATGTTTCTGCAATGGCAGCCGTCGACAGGAAAAGTTTTGGAGTCGGAATACAACTTTATACGATTCGTGATGCCATGGCCGCTGATGTTCGTGGAACCCTTAAAAAAGTGTCAGATCTTGGATACAAAAATCTTGAGTTGGCAGGCTATTCAAATGGTAAATTTTATGGCTTCTCTGCAGCTGATTTTAAGAAAATTGTTGGTGATTTAGGCATGGTTGCACTAAGTAGCCATTCTGCTGTTGAATCAAAAGGCATAACAGTTGAATCAGCAAAATTGATGGCAGATGCACATGCTGCTTTGGGAGTCAAATATTGCGTTCAACCCTGGGTCAACGATGAGGACCGTACGATTGAGAAGTACAAAAAAATGATTGGCGACTGGAACAAAGTTGGCAAGATCATGAAAGAGGTCGGTATCCAGTTTGGCTATCACAACCATAATTTTGAATTTAAGAAAGTGGACGGCCTTGTTCCTTATTATGATATATTTATGAAGGAAATGGACAAGAATCTGATTACCATGGAGTTGGACTTGTTTTGGGCTTGTAAAGCCGGTCAGGATCCGGTTGCCATGTTTAAAAAGTACCCGGGAAGGTTCCAACTTCTGCATTTCAAAGACATGCGCACCAATCAACCACCATTCTTCGACGTCATTAAAGATGATATTTGCTGCGTTGGAGAAGGGGTGATCGATTTTAAAAAGATTTGGGCCGCCAAAGAGACTGCCGGAGCGAAACATTTCTTTGTTGAAGATGATAATCAGGGCAATGGCAAACCATTCGAAGGAATCGAGACAAGCATTAGAAATGTCACAACGAAGATTCTAAAATAGTATTTTCAGATATCGATAAACGGTAGAAACCCTGCAGGCGATGAATCTGCAGGGTTTCTTCCTTTATCAAAATATCAAATTATTAACAGAACCATGACATTTGAATTTCTGCCATTTGAATAACTTTTCTTATCATTGTGGCGATGAAACGACATCTGACATTCATATTCTTTCTTCAATTAATAGTTAGTTTGGTTCTGATTGTTGGGGATTGCTCTGTTCGCTACGCTACTTTATCAGAGAGTTCGAATCCAATACACAAAGAGTGTTCCAATCAATCTAATCTTTTGACAGATTCAAACCACGAATCATTTGAGGACGAAGAAGTCGCTTCTGTTTCAAAAGCGAAATCATCTAAACTTTGCCCTTATCTTGGTCTTATACCTTTGTCAGACATTTCGTTGAATAGTTTTTTTACCAGATGCATCTGGCAACCTCCCAGGTTTTCCTAGTCTTCCTGCATTCCAGTCAGAATGTAAGTCATTACTGCAAGTTTTAATTAAGCACCCCAAAAGTTGACATCTCGTATCAGGTATTCATAATCATCCTGATACTGAATGATACCTTCTTGAAGCACATTCGCTTTCAATACAATTGATTAAAGCCGGATAGTTGATTCTAAATCGTAAATTATTTTGCAGGATGAAACGCCGGAATAGTATCTTAATAATCAAATAAGTCATATTTTTTTAAAACAACAACCATGGGAATTGAAGAATTTTTTGATCCGAACAATAGACGCGACAGACTAAGTCAAAACCGTCAATTTGAGAATGATAACAACCAACAACCTCAATCTTCCTACAATGATTTGGAAGGGTTGAAACGGCAAATTTTAAATAAACTGCAAGTCAATCCCCAATTGAAAGGGTGGATTATTGCAGGTGTAATTGTGCTCCTTGTTATCCTGGTTCTCGCCATTATTTTATTGATGCCTCTTATCTTGAGGTTAATCGGATTTGTTACAACGAATGGGGTACAGGGTGTTTTGGATACCATCTGGAAAGGAACGAAGTAAGATGTGCACCCAAATTTAATTTTTAATCAAATATGGATAAAGTTAACAGACGAAAATTTCTATACAAATTTTTTGCTTACCAATCATCTTTAATTATCGGAACGGGTTTCTTGGGTGGTTGTAGCGAGGATTTACTTGCAGCTATTAGGGACAATGAGTTAGAATACCTGCCTATTCAAAGTGATAATCCTGCCATTGCCGGGTGGCCGAAGAAATGTGAAGAGTGTGGCGACTGCATTGAAGCTTGTGCCGAAAAACAAAAAGTTTTCGGTACTTACAATGCAAGTAAAACCAAACACGTTTGCATCCACTGCGGAACCTGTATCATGAAATGCGAAGAGGGTGCTTTAACAGAGAAGTACCATTGGCAAGAGGTTCTGGATGCCATCGACAATCCTACAAAAATTGTAATTGCTTCAACCTCCCCATCAGTTCGTGTAGGTATAGGCGATTATTTTGGAATGGCCTCCGGCTCATTTCTGGCTGATAACATGGTTGGTGCGTGCCGCTCAGCAGGGTTTGACTATGTCTTAGATACCAATTTCAGTGCGGATCTGACCATCATGGAGGAGGCCAATGAGCTATTGAAGAGGATCAATGAAAAGGCCGATGTTCCTCAATTTACCAGCTGCTGTCCGGCCTGGGTGAAGTATGTGGAGATCTATTATCCGGGTTTACTGAAAAATATCTCCACCTCCAAGAGCCCTATTAGTATGCAGGGGGCTATGATTAAATCCTATTTTGCACAAAAGAAAGGCATCGACCCGCGTAAAATCATTCATGTGGCTATTACACCCTGCACAGCCAAAAAATACGAGATAACACGGGAAGAACTCTCTTCCGATTGTATGCGCAGCACAGATTTCGTCCTAACCACCAATGAACTGTCCCTGTTGTTCAAAAAACGCAACATCAACCTGTTGTCTCAAAAAGGGAGTTTTGATTCATTTATGGGAGCCGCTTCGGGCGGTGGCATCATCTTTGGCAATACAGGAGGTGTGATGAGGGCTGCCATCCGCACAGCTTACTTTACAGTGACCGGTGTTAATCCGCCGGATAGCTTACTTGAACTACGCGAAGTACAAGGCCTGACTGGCTTAAAGGAGGCGAAAGTCACCATTGGCACCACCACGCTTCAGGTTGCAGTTTGTTACGAGATGAGAAATGCAAAAACTCTGCTTGATCAAGTCAGGAGCGGAACCTGTAAATACCACTTCATTGAAGTGATGGCATGCAAAGGCGGCTGTGTTGGTGGCGCAGGCCAACCCACCAGCAACAGCAATATTGAAAAGCGTATGACCGCTCTAAATAATGCTGATGCCTCAGCCATTACACGATACAGTCATGAGAACATGGAAGTGAAAGCAGCCTACAAAGATTACCTGGGCGATGTCGGTGGACCGGTAGCCAGGAAATATCTGCACACAACTTACTCCAGCAAAGCGAATTTGCTGTAACTACGATGGCAATACCCGTTATTGCTCCAACTTTTAGAGATATTAAGGACAAATGTGATGAAAACAAAACTCATATTATTGCTGACGTTGATTGCATTCAATGCCACCGCACAAACAAAGGAAGCAACAAAAACACTCTTCGGAAAAGAGAAGCCGGTAATTGGTTATTTTGTGAGTCCTTACTGCCAAATTGCCGGTATAGCAGGTTCAACAGCTCTAATTCCGGGTATCAGCGGAGGAATATTGCTCAACGAAAGCATTTATCTGGGATTGAATTACAAGTTCATCGTTACGGAGAATACGCCGGCTGGAGAAACAGATACCCGGTTGTATCTGGATCAGAAATGGGGCGGACTAAAATTTGAATATGCTTTGTCACCGGCTAAAATGGTTCACCTGAATTTTCCGGTTGAGGCAGGGATAAGCCACATCGAATACGACCTGAAAGATTCGTACGGAGATCGTGGTGGAGCAGCCGTTCCCAATAGCGATGCAACATTCGCATATATAGAACCGGGTGTGGCACTTGAAGTCAATTTAATGAAGTACGTAAAGCTTAATTTTTCAGCAGGTTATCAATTGACAACAGGTGTTTCATTTGGTCATTTGACAGAAAGGGATCTTAAAGGATTTGTTTGTGGCATTTCATTGAAAATTGGGTTGTTCTAGGATCAAAATTCCGGCTCATTACCGTCAGATCCACCATTCCCATCTTCTTCATCTTTTCCATTGGCCTCTCTGTTAAGTCTAAAGGTCAGTGTAAGCAGGATTGTCCTTGGATGGAACTGACTTTCACTTTTAGAATAGAGGCCATCACTGTCCACGATGAAGTTTC
>JANYJT010000276.1 GCA_025358395.1 Bacteroidia bacterium | reverse complement strand
ATGTAATCTCGAATGGTACTGAAACCATTGCTGTAAATTTTGATGCCGCTTATGTCGTCAACAGCGAAAGCAATTCAATTTCTGTTATTAACCTTGCAACCAACCAGGTGAGCCAAACCCTTGTCCTGCCCAAGTTTCAGTCAGGTACAGGAATGGGCATGATGGGAACAGGTGGAATGGTAAATATGTGGCCCCATTCAATAGCTATCTCACCTGACAAAAGTAAGCTGGTTGTAACATTACCAGGCAGTGATTTAAGCAGCGGTTCGGGTATGATGTTATCATCCTTTACTTCAGGATCCATGATGGGAAACTCAACTCTTCAAGGTAAAATCCTGGTTTTGGATGCAGTAACCGGAGCTACTCTTAAGGAAATTTCGACTGACGGGATGGCTTTTAATGCCGTCTTTTCGCAGGATGGAAAGGAAATATGGACGGCTTTGATGATGACAACTGGTAAAGTCCTGGTATTTGATGCCTCTACGTATGCCCTTGTAAACGCCATAACTGTCGGCCAAATGCCCGCCGAAGTCTCCTTTTCTGATGATGGTAAAAAGGTTTTTGTTGCCAATGGGATGTCAAATTCAGTTACTGTGATTGACGTTGCTTCGAAGAAAGTCATCGAAACAACTACAACAGGAAGCTATCCGGTAGGCGCCTGGTCCGGAATGGGCGGTATGATGTATGTCGATAATGAAAAAGACCAGACAATCAGCCTGATGAATGGGACCACCAATATGATGACCGGCACCATTCAGCTTGGTTTTGTTCCCGGGATGGTTGCGACCAATTCGATAATGGGACAAATGTGGGTCTCAGATCCTAATAATGGGCAGGTTCATATCTGGACAACAACCGGCACTGGTTACACTTCTTCCGGAACTATTTCGGTAGGCAGTGGCGCTTCAGCGATGGCTTTTAGCCAAAACGGAAAGTTGTGCTATATCGCGAACATGAACGATGGAACAGTCTCGGTAGTCGATGTGTCAACCCGAAAGGAAACCATGAAGATTACTGTTGGGAAAAAGCCGGACGGACTTATTCTGAGGTATAAATAGATTGTCGGACGAATAATTGTTCGGAATGATTATTCAACCTGGAATATTTTAAGTAATAGGAAATAACAAAAGTCGTACTCTTCCTGAATTTGACCCATCCAAAACTCCCAGGGACTTCAGATGCTTGTGCTGATCAACATCAGGGCGTTACTCCCCTACCTGGGAGTGTCTGTCCCGATCCATCGGGAGGTTGTGGCTGATCAAATTAACTGGGATTTAAACTATGACATTATATTGTTCTCCAAACTTAAATTTCTACCTCGATAAAAAATTCAAATTAAAGATGAATAAATGAAAAAGATTATATACCTCTTATTATTAATTACTTCTGTAATTGTAGTTTCATCATGCGGAAAACATATTGCTCAACAAAAACAGAAACCACAGGAACAAACACATGTAACTTATTTGTGTCCCATGCACAAGGAATACATTTCATCTGCACCGGGTAAATGTCCCAAATGTGGTATGGAACTGGTTTCATTTGAAGATTATCGGAATTCAAAGTCAGCTATTCCAAGCCAAAATGGAATGCCTGATAGTCATACAGGCGTAGGGGGAAGTAGCGGTGGTCACGCAGGTCATCATTAATCTTTTAACACAATATTACAATGAAAAAGCTTATTATTAGTATCTTAGTAATCGTTATTGCTGTCACATTCTCTTCCTGTATGATGATGATGCCAGACCACATGTCCGGGACTATGCCTGAGGGGCACAGTCATGATCATTCAACAATGAATACAGATCCGGTCTGCGGAAAGCATGTCGATGAAAGCAATGCGTTTACTTATGAATATCAGGGGAAAAAGTATACCTTTGAAAGTGAGCCATGTATGACTGTCTTTAAAAATGATCCAGACCATTTTATCCAAAAACAGGACAATGATAAAAAGAGAAAATCCTGGGCAACAGCCGGAATGGTAGGTGGCTCAATTGCAATGACAGCAATGATGGTTCTGATGATGGTTGCAATATTCTAAAAACCAGCAATCAACGTAAAAAAATGAATTATGTTTAATCGACTCGTCAAATATTTCCTGGAGAACAGGCTGATTACCTTTATTTTCCTCATCTCTTTCGTAGCGCTTGGAATGGTATTTATGCCTTTCAATTGGAAATCTGAATTCTTTCCACG